>CBQWHS010000100.1:0-9464 GCA_967728665.1 uncultured Chryseosolibacter sp.
GTGCGACAAAAATTCTTCAATGGTTTTACAGATCGATATCTGTAAAACTATTTGCCCACATGCAGAACTGAACAATGATTTCGGTTTACAATGGTTTAAGCACAGGTAACAATTGGTAATCATCCTTACGCTTAAAGTAAACCATTCGTTATTTGGTATTAAGGTAGCCCAGATAAATAACCGAAACTGTTAGCTGATAAGCGTGGTAAAATTTGCGTATGTCAATATCTCAATGCAGAAAAACCATCTTAGCAATTTTTTCTTTGTTTCTTCAGTCTTCGCACCCAAAACAAAGATCAGTGTAGTTTCTCCAATGTTCGAAGAGACTTGGCAACAACACTAGTAACGCCAACAACAACCAACGTCAGCAATCCGCCTACAAGCACAGATGGCACGGCACCAATCACCTTGGCCACTGCGCCTGACTCAAACATTCCAATTTCGTTGGACGACCCGACAAAAATATGATTTACTGCCGAAACGCGGCCTTTCATATTCTCGGGAGTCAATGTTTGTAGAAGCGTTAGCCGAATGATTACGCTCACGCAATCAAAGCCTCCACTTATTATTAAAAGAAAAAGAGAAAGCCAGAAGTTAGTGGAGACCGCAAAACCAATCATGCAAAGACCAAAACCTGCAACACAGTACAAGAGAATTTTGCCAGTGTGTTTTTGTATCGGATTGTGAGTGATGTAAAATGCCATCAACAAAGCTCCAATAGAAGGCGCTGCGCGCAACACACCTAAACCCATCGGGCCAACGTGAAGTATCTCTTCTGCGAAAATTGGAAGCAAGGCAACGGCTCCGCCGAATAGCACGGCAAACAGATCAAGCGAGATTGCACTCAGGATAAGCTTGTTGTTGAACACAAATCTTAATCCGGCTTTGATTTTTTCTGATACGCCCTCCTCATCCGAAGCTGGAGGCAACGGTTTATTCCCAACTTGTGAAAGCAGAATTAAACCCAGGAATGTGAGCGAAGCATCGATGATGTAAGCAATGCTGATCCCAAAAATTCCGTAAAGCAAACCCCCTAATGCAAGGCCGGCAATTGTTGCAGTCTCCCATGTGCTGCTGTTCCACGTGATGGCATTCTGAAAGATCTCTCTTGGAATTAGTTGAGGCATGAATGAAAACAAAGCCGGACTTAAAAAACCGCGCGAAATTCCGCTCAAAAAGATCACAAGATAAATAGGCAATACCCCATACGTTGTAAAAAAATCTCCTGGTTGTAATGTAAATAGTAGCAGTGCCATTGAGCAGATCAGAAGCGTTGTAACGCACGTGACGATAATTTTCTTACGCTGCACTATATCGGCTACGTGCCCCGCATAAAGCGAAACTCCAATTGATGGAACTGCCTCCGCTAATCCAATCAATCCCAATGACAAAGCATCTTTCGTAATCTCATACACTTGCCATGCCACCACAACGGATTGAATTTGAATTGCCAGCGTAATGCAGAATCGTGAGGAAATGTATAATCGAAAATCCGCGATGCGCAACGCTGCATACGGACCTTGGGGAAGTGCATTCATGTGTTATTGCTAACGCGAAAAAGTCAGGCCAAGTTCTGAATACATTAGGTCACAAGCAATTTTTGAACGGCTTCGATCGCTATTTTCCTTCGTTCCGCCCACTCGCCTGAAATTTCCACAAATGGAGTAGTCTGACTTTCTAATTCTTTTTTATAGATCTCATACAGCTGCTGGCGCTCATGCGGATGTTCACGCAATGGATCTTCCACCCATGGCACATCAACATTCGTCAGAAGATAGAGATCATATTTTCGTGTTGCGATAGTTTGAAGAATTCCCGGATCACAAAATCCGAATTTAAATTCACTCCATACTTTGATCACGTAAAGATTCGTGTCACATATCAAAACCTTGTTTGCATCACGATGGAACTCGTCTTCAAGTCGAAGTTGACCATGGGCGATGGTAATAAGATCGAAAGCGCTGTAAGGATGTGTAAGGTGGTCAAGGTATCCGCGGGCATATTCGGGTACCCATTCGGTTTGAAATTCCTTAGCAAGAAATGCTGACAAGTCAGACTTGCCGGTGCATTCCGGGCCAATCACGGCCACCTTCTTAATTTCTGGCAAGGGCATAATATCAATTATGCGAAGAAAATTTCTTTTACCAAAATGAAAGTTCCCATGATGAGCGTCATCCATCCGAAAGCTATGCGCAAGCGAATTGCTGAAACCCTGTATTGTAATTTGTTTCCGATCAAAATTCCGATAGTTGCCAGAGAAGTTATCGTTAATAAAAATTGCCAGTCCATTTGATAATTGAAAACATCGCCAAGAAATCCGGTAAGAGAATTAATAGCGATGATAAACAATGAAGTGCCGACGGCTGTTTTGAAGGGGAGTCCTGTCAGAAAAACTAATGCTGGAATGATAAGAAATCCACCACCGGCGCCTACCAATCCGGTAAGGAAACCAATTAATAATCCTTCTAAAACGACAAGGAACCACTTGATCTTGGTTTGATCTGATTTGATTTCCCGTTTCGCCTTCACCATGGAGAAAGATGCGAGTATCATCAACAACGCAAAGAATCCAAGAAGAAGAATTCGCTTGGTAAGAATAAATTCTCCGGATTGAAAAATTATTTCAGGTATTGCGGGAACGATCCACTTCCGGGTTGAAAAAATGCTGATGATCGATGGCACACCAAAAATAAATCCGGTGCGAATGTTAACAAGGTGATCGCGATACTTTGGAATGGCGCCAACGAAACTGGTTGCGCCAACAATAAAGAGTGAATACGCCGAGGCGACCACCGCATCAATTCGAAAAAGATAAACCAAAATTGGGATTGAAAGTATCGAACCTCCTCCGCCCAGAATACCCAGTATTAAACCGATACAAACTGCGGCAAAATAACCGGCGATTTCCATCAGCCCACGAAAAGATTTTTCATGCTCATAACTTACCGTATTCTACAATGAATGCATCCGGGAATTTTCTGCGCAACTCACTTTTGAAATCCTCGGCTTTGGATCGGGAAGAAAACTGCCCGAGGATGAGTGTGTAATATTTAACGCCGTTCAATATCTTGACCTGAACAGCAACTTTCTTCTTGTATGAATTTTTCAGATTTTCTGAGAGACGCATGAGGTTCACCAGTTCCTGGTACGTTCCAATTTGCACGCCAAAACCTTTTGGATTTAACCGTCGGATTTCAAAATCATAAAATTCCTTTTCCTCAACCGAAACATGATCGATGGTTTTTGCCGGGTCACTTGTTTTCCCATCTCCGGCATCGAGCACTTCCAATTTCACTTCCGCTAAACCTTGATTAATGAAGCCGAGTTTTTCTGCGGCTGCTTTTGAAAGATCAATGATCCGGTTCTCTACATACGGACCGCGATCGTTAATAACGACTTCAACCGTCTCGTTGTTCGATACGTTGGTAACACGAACGCGTGTTCCAAAGGGAAGAGTTTTGTGAGCACCCGTGAATTTGTTGCGCTTATATTTTTCGCCACTCGCGGTGGGACTTCCTTCAAATTTATCAGCATAAAATGACGCTTTTCCAGTTTGAACCTGCGCTACACACGTTGAGACCAAAAAACAAAATCCTGCAAAAAATAGACTTCGCATAGGTTAGTAAATAAACGTTTCAAAAATAAAATTCTTCGCACAATAATAAGCTAAATCAGTTGTACCGAAGTGTGAAAAAGCACGAATGACTTACGCGATAGTGGCCATGACGTGATACGAAATAAAAGATCACCAAGTTTTTGTTTCAACAATGGAACTTTTTCAAACCAAATTTGCATTTAGGAAAATCAAATCATTCAACATCGACAACATAAACCTTCGTGAAACATCTTCCCTTCTTTCTTCGTGGCTAAACTTTCTTTTAATAGTCAATAGCTAATCCAACCTTTTAAGTATACCTTTGCCCGGCAAATAATCAATCGTAAATTATTTGCCATGCCACTCGATTCTGAAAAATTCCTGTTTGAGGCGCTCACATACGATGACGTCCTACTGGTTCCTGCTTATTCTGAAGTACTTCCACGCGAAACTGAGACATCCAGCCAGCTAACCCGAAACATCCGGTTAAACATTCCGATTGTTTCAGCGGCCATGGACACTGTCACAGAAGCCGAGGTTGCGATAGCGATGGCACTGGAAGGCGGGCTTGGCTTCATTCACAAAAATATGAAGCGCGAGTTACAGGCCGAGCAAGTCCGGAAGGTCAAGCGCTCGCAGAGCGGATTGATCCTCGACCCTGTCACGCTCTCGATTCAATCCACTGTTCAGGATGCCGAAAACATCATGCGTGACTACAAGATTGGCGGGATTCCAATCGTTGACGAGGCCGGCAAACTTCTTGGCATCATAACTAATCGCGATCTGCGATTTCAAAAAGACATGGGTGCGCCGGTGTCGAACATCATGACCAAAGACAATCTCATCACAGCTTCCGAAGGTATTACGCTTCGCGAAGCAGAAGAGACATTAAAAAAATACAAGATTGAAAAATTGCCAATCGTTAGTAAAAATGGCAAACTGACTGGGCTCATCACATTCAAAGACATTCAAAAGAAAACAAACAAACCAAATGCATGTCAGGATCAGTTTGGTCGCCTGCGTGTAGGCGCGGCTGTTGGCGTTACGCCTGACATCCTGGAAAGAATAGAGGCGTTGAAAAATGCTGGAGTTGACGTTATTAGCATTGATACCGCTCACGGACATTCGAAAGGTGTGATTGAAGCTGCCAAATTGGTTAAGAAAAAATATCCTGAACTCGATTTGATTGTCGGAAATATTGCCACCGGGGAAGCTGCAAAAGCATTAGCGAAAGCTGGCGCCGATGCCGTAAAAGTTGGTGTCGGGCCGGGAAGTATTTGTACAACTCGCATCGTGGCTGGAGTGGGCCTTCCTCAGCTTTCAGCCGTGTATGAAGCTGCAAAAGCTTTGCGCGATACTGATGTTCCCGTTATCGCAGATGGTGGCATTCGTTTCTCCGGCGATCTTGTGAAGGCACTTGCCGCAGGTGCGAGCAGTATTATGATCGGATCGTTACTCGCGGGCACAGAAGAAGCTCCTGGCGAAATGATTATCTATGAAGGAAGAAAATTCAAATCTTACCGTGGAATGGGCTCGATCGAAGCAATGGAAGACGGCTCAAAAGACCGCTACTTCCAGGATGTTGAAGACGATGTGAAGAAATTGGTTCCCGAAGGAATTTCAGGACGCGTACCATTCAAAGGACTCGTATCAGAAGTGTTGTATCAGCTGGTAGGAGGTTTACGTGCAGGCATGGGTTACTGCGGAGCAAAAGACGTAGAACAATTGAAGCTAGCCAAGTTCGTAAAAATCACTTCTGCCGGGGCAACAGAAAGCCATCCGCACGACGTCACGATCACGCGGGAAGCCCCGAATTATAGCCGCAAATAGGCGGGTTATTCATTGACGATTTATTCCTAATATTGCACGGCCAATCATGTAGATTGGCTTCTTTTTTACCTTATTTTTAAGGTTTTTTGAACGTTTCATGCGCACCAAGGCCATTACAAGATTGCTCTTTACAGTTGGGGTTATTACCTGGCTGGCGTTGGTGTTTACAGACATCTCCATAGTATTCAGCTCAACAAACAATATTAAGGCCGACATCCCGGTTTGGCTTCCTAATGTCATCCTTAACTTATACATCCTCGCGCTTTATTATTACTACAAGTTTAAAATCGAGCGTGATGAGATACTCAATTTTGTCGATCTCTTATGGCGCGTTTTTGCAACCGGATTAGTCGCCACCGTTATCTCGCTTGGATTAAAGCTGATTGAGTACTTATTAGGATCAACAAAACTCACAACACATGTTGTGTTTATTGATCTCATTTACCTGATCAATCTATGCCTCATGATCAGCTTCCTGATCATGGCATTTACGGCATGGAAGCGTTTGATCTTGTATCAAAAATCAAAATGGCTTCTCCGTTTTTGGAGTCTGTTTGAGTGGGGATTATTGATCACACTCATCTACAACAGTTTTGATTTTCCCATCGTTGAGGGTTTCCAGGTAACAATGCTTTCAATTTTTGTAATTCTCGGCCTGGTGTTGTCGGGAAATATGAAATGGGTTGCGTATCTGAATTTCCGGCAAAAGTGGACAAGCTTACTTTTGCTTTTGCTTACGATATTTTACCTGCTCTACGGATTCTACACGGTAAGCTCGTTGGTGGAATCTCTCGCATCGAAGACAACACTGTTCACGGATTATCGTTTTCATATTTTTATTTTGTCGCTCATCACGTTTGTCAGTATCTACAGCATTTTTTCATTCCTTGTTATTCTATTCAACCTCCCTACAACATCCGTATTCGAGCAAAAACTTGAAGAAGTTGTAAATTTTCAACGGATCAGTCAATCCATTCAGACGGAACAAAGTGAAGACAGCGTTTATAATATTTTGTTGGAGACTTCTGTGAGCACCGTCTTCGCGGATGCTGCCTGGCTGGAAGTGAAATCTGATAGTCGAGGTTTGTTCACGTACAAGATCACCGAAAAAGAAGCGTTCGATATTATCAATCACCTGAACACACAAAATGTAAAAGGTATTCTTGACCAGGGAAGCGACAAGACAAAAAACATGTCGAAACATCTCGCGTTGCTGAAAGGTTCACGCTTTCGCTCGATACTTGCGTTTCCGATTTATGTTAAGGGAGAAAATATCGGAACGCTCGCGTTGTTAAAAGAACTCGCCGATGGATTCAATAAAGAGATGACCAAAATCGTCTCTACGTTTGCAAACCAGGCTGGCATTTCGATCGAGAACTTCCGGTTAATGGAAGAAGCTCTTCAAAACGAACGCTATAAAGAGGAACTAAAAATCGCGAAGACGGTTCAAAAAAGTTTGCTTCCTGAAGTTCTGGAAGGCCATTCTGATTTTGAAATCGTTGCTTTCTCTGAATCCGCTGACGAAGTGGGTGGAGATTATTATGACACATTGAAAACTAACGACGATGAAGTTTCTTTAATCATTGCTGACGTTTCTGGAAAGGGCACTACAGCCGCTTTTCACATGTCGCAGATGAAAGGAATTTTTCACAGTCTAGCTCAGAACTGCATCGAGCCTGATGAATTTATGAAGCGCGCAAATCACGCGCTGATTTATTGTCTCGAGCGAGGATCATTTATCTCGGCAACCTATTTCGTTGTCGATACTTTGAATAAAAAAGTTCGCTATTCCAGGGCAGGACATTGCCCCGTATTGTATTACCATGCCCAAAACGACGAAGCAGAATATTTGAAAGACAAGGGTATTGCCTTGGGGATGGTTCGAAATAAAAGTTATTCAAATTTTATTCAGGCAAACCGATTCGATTATAAATCCGGTGATATAATGGTGTTGTATACCGATGGAATTACTGAGGCAAAGGACAAAAAAGGTGAAGAATTTGGGTATGATCGGTTGACACAAACTCTTATGGAAGTGAAAAATCAATCAGCAAAAGAAATTCAGGATCATATGATCAAAAGGTTGTACGAATTCTCCGAAACGGACAACATAAATGATGATTATACGACCATGATCGTAAAATTTAAATGACAGGCTAAACCCTAGAACTTTAGGAAATATTAAACGTTAAAGACATGATCCACATCAAAAGACTTCAGGAAGACGGTGCCGATGTAATTGCCCTGATTGGTGAAATAGACGCCAGTTCTTCCATCGAACTTGATCTGGCAATTGCCAAAAGTGTGGGAGAAGGGTTCACAAAAATCCTGGTGGACTGCGGCTCGCTTGAATACATCTCCTCGGCTGGCCTGGGTGTATTCATGTCTTATATCGAAGAATTTAAAGACAAAAATATCCGCATGGTGTTGTTTGGCATGAATGACAAAGTGGCCAACACGTTTGAGATTTTGGGATTGAACGAGTTGCTCACCATTGCAAAAGATAAGGTCAAGGCAAAGCAATTGGCGCATGAACTATAAGTATAAAGTTGGTTGCAGCATAGAGAATCTGAAGGGCGTTCGCGATTTCATTCGCGGTGCGCTGAAGGATAATAACGTTTCCGATCTGCAGATCAGCGAAATGGTTCTTGCATTGGACGAAATGTGTTCCAACCTTATGATTCACGCGCACCAGTGCAATCCTGACGAGCTTTTTGAATTGCGCATTTCGGTAGACAAAAGTAGTCCGATAATTTTTGAAATAATTGATGATGCAAATGCGTTTGACATAAACCAATTCAGTGAACCCGACCTGGGCAACCTGGTACATGAAAAACGCAAAGGCGGATTGGGTATTCGCCTGGTAAAATCTATCATGGATAAAATAGAATATACACACACGGGCGGAAAAAATGTCTGTCGCCTTATTAAATCTGTTCAGTTTAAGTAATTTCTCAAATGATAATTCAACGTCTTGTTGCAGTAATTTTTTGCAGTGCCTTTCTTAATTTTTTCGCTCTCGGTCAATCAAAAGTAAATTCGTCTGACGTATTGTTTACAATCGGAAAAGAGCCGGTGTATGCGGATGAATTTGTGTACCTGTTCAAGAAAAACCCTTCCGGGAAAACCGGTGAGTCGACCGAAGCAAAAATTGACGAATACCTGAATCTGTTTATCAATTTCAAGGTAAAAGTGGCGGAAGCAAAACGCCGAGGATACGATACAACGCAGGCTTTTGTCAAGGAATTTTCAAGCTACAGGCAGGATTTGCGCAAGCCATATCTTCCGGATTCTAAAATGCTCGACAGTCTCGTGAAGATGACTTACAATCGCATGAAAGAGGAAATTCGCGCGTCACACATTCTGATAAACGTAGATCAAAACGCCTCTCCTGAAGATACGCTTAAGGCATATAACAAAATTCTGGAACTGCGAAAGCGAATCGTCAATGGCGAAAGCTTTGACAACCTAGCATATGAATATTCAGAAGACCCGTCAGCAAAAATGAATCGTGGCGACTTGGGATATTTCACAGCCATGCAAATGGTTTTTCCTTTTGAACAAGCTGCATACGCAACACCTGTTGGAATGGTAAGCAAACCTGTACGAACTTCTTTCGGTTATCATTTAATAAAAGTTATTGCGAGACAACCAGCCCGCGGAGAGGTTGAGGTGTCACACATCATGATTCGTAGTGGCGAAGGTTTTGATGACGTGAAAGCCAAGAACCAGATTTTTGATGTCTATGACCAATTGCAAAAAGGCAGATCGTGGGATGAGTTGTGCAAAGAATTTTCCCAAGATCCATCTTCAAAAGACAATGGTGGTCGACTGAGAACTTTCGGCGTAGGAGCCATGGCTGCAGTTCCGGAATTTGAGCAAGTAGCCTATTCTTTGAAAAAGCCCGGCGATTACTCCGATCCGTTTCAAACGCGTTTCGGATGGCACATCGTGAAGCTCGAAAACAAAATCCCTGTTCCTTCTTTTGAAGAATTGGCTTCATCACTAAAAAATCAAGTCAGCAGAAATGAACGTTCGG
>CBQWHS010000101.1:0-9458 GCA_967728665.1 uncultured Chryseosolibacter sp.
TTCGGACTGATAACAGATTCGTTGGTCGCCATCGCGTTGGGACGAAATAATCTTCCAGACAGTATCTACCCATCTTTTTTTATTCTCCCACACAACCAGTATTTTTAGATTTCGAGCAAAGCCCTATGACTAGAAAAATCTCCACTCAACATCGCAAACTTTTTTTTCTTTTTGTTCCCTTGTTTTGTTTCCTTCTCATCACCTCTTGTAAACCTAAACTTGAACAAGAAGGGACGACATCAAATATCGACGCTGACACCGCAATGGTGTCGTCATCGCCTGAAAACGAAGAAGAAGAAAACGAAGAAGAAGTCAGCCAACTTCCGCCCGAGAACTATAATATTATCGACTACGCAGGAATTGACGACTCTGTCAGGTTTGAAGCACAATCATTTAAACCATTTACAAACCTAAGTGTACTTGCAACATCTTTTATCCGCAAAAAAGACAGCCTTCGTTCCGTAGGCACCGGTGCCTTCAAAGAGCAGGAAAGGAGTGCATACAATGCAATCCTTAATTATAAAAGAGACCTCGAATCAGGAAAACTTGTTTTTGATCCCGCACCTGCGTTGTTAGAATTGACAAGGCGATTGGGAGACAAGGATTCTTCATTCATCCAGTTATCAAATCCAGGCGGAGCGTCTTTTTTCAACGGTGTAAATTTCTTTTTTATCGGAGGTGCACCCTTTGTTCATAAAGTGGTGAGCTATGACAGTATCACAAATCAAGAAAAAAGTTTTACAGATTTGAAGGGTAATCCTGAACTTCGCTTTCGCACCAGCTTGACAGAAAATACATTTTTGCTTTTCAAATCGATCATGCATTTTAAAAAGCCAAAGATTAAAGTAAGTTTCGGCGGTCCAACTCCAACCTACGATGCATCTCCCGATGAAGTGAATGGCATCGGATCTATAATTCATAACTTCGATCAAAATATTCCCGTTGTTTTTCTAACTGAAAGTGGATTAGTGAATGCGCGGCTGATCTATTGTGAGTTTGCATTAACCGAACAATACAGTTGTTATTCCAGTTTTCCTCGCATCGTTTTCGCGAGCAACGCCAACATCCAGGACACTGAAATTCTTGGAATCTATATTCCTTACGGTGACAGTAATCCAACAACATGCAAGGTCAGCCGCAAAAAAAATTGGCTTTGGACGATTGACTTGAATGGAGATGCTACTCCGGATATTGGCTGTGTGATCGGTGCAACGGAAGGGATATCGGACGATGCCCTGGTTGAAATAATATGGTTTGCTAATGTCAATGGTGAATGGAAGATTATCGACTATGGCGAAGAACCTGCCTGCACATGAGATATCGCACTAACGTTGGCGTTTATCTGCTTTGTGCATTTTTCATTGTAAGCCTCAGCATCGCTTTTTATTTTAATCGAAATTTTCCTGTCCTTGTTGTTGCCGCAGAATCATCTGTTGGCACCTGGGTCTCGGGTGTGTTGCTCTCATGTTGCGCGGCGATTGCCCTGGTAATTTGCATACATCAAGGTTGGTATCCATGGGCACTTCTCAGTTCATTTTTCTTTTTACTTGCCGCAGATGAACATTTCATGTTTCATGAGCGCATGAAAGAATGGATCATCTTTTCGTACGCAAATCCTTCTGTTATTATCCGTGAGTTACCTGTAGTTGTGGGAGCCTTCGCTGGCAGCTGGATATCGTGGATTCTTTGGAGTTATTTGAAAGAATCGAGTCGCGTGTTTTTGTTGGCCGCGGTGTTTCTTGGTATTGCTTCAGTCATTTTGGATGTGATTGCCGCTGCGGCCCTTTGGGAAGAATGTTTGAAATTGGTGGCTGAACTCGCCATTACATGCGCGCTGCTTGTACAAGCAAAAACTTTTGACTCACCTCCCAAAAAATAACGACATCTCCATCTCAAAACGGTCGTTGCCGTAACGATTGCGACAACGGACGTGTCGTCAACAACTCTCCATCGCGGTAGAGAGACAATCGGTCCTCGTCAGAATTGATTTGGATACTGTCATTTTGCAATGCACGAGGTGGTACAAGCATATCAATCCAATTCTGGTTAACAATCATCAGATGCAATACTCCATGAGCGCTGAGTTTACGTTTCAATTGCCATTCACGATCCGGATCGAAATTGCCATTCTTAATGATTATCAGTGCCCTTCCAGGCCGAATCATAGAATCAATTCTGGCGGAAAAATTATAGTGCAACTCACTGATATACCATTTCTTTTCTTTTTTCAGTTTGTTGATATGCGAATAGAACAGACGCACTACGAGCAGTACAATAATTACTACGCCGATTAACCAGGGGATCCATTTTTTCATAGTGAGCTAGCCAGCAACGATTGAACCAATCTCAATAACACGGTTGCGTAGAACGTAAGAAAAATCGCAATCAAGGAATGAAATTTAGTTTACGTCGACCTTGCTTTCCGCATAGTTCGTGGCGCGCCTTGACTTTTGACTTCGCAAACCGTTAACGCTTTTAACTTTCCCCCTAAGTTTTCAGCTTTTAAGCTCCTCTTCTTCGGTAATCTTGTTCCAAATCCCGGTAATTCTGGCTCAGTTGGCCTCCTGCTGCAAACTCCCGCGTGCTTTGCCCGTACCATAATCACAATTCAATCAAACAAAAATGAAAGACAAAAACATTCTCCTAAAGCTTTGCGTATTTTTCACGTTAGCGGCAAGCATTCCGTTTACTATGTTATCGTGTGATGACGAGGAGCCTAAAACGCCCGTCATCGAGAGCTTTTCTCCTGCATCGGGCTTGCCTGGAACAAGCGTCACTATCGCCGGCGCGAATTTTAGCAGTACACCCGAGCGGAATGACGTAAAGTTCAACGGCGTGAATGCAACAGTAACAACTGCTACCAGTTCACAACTCATCGTAACCGTTCCTACTGACGCGACCCCGGGGAAAATCACTGTTGGAATTGATGGAAGAGTGGCTACATCGGCTACTGATTTTGAGGTATCACAAACGATCACAGGTTTCTCGCCAAGTTCCGGAGGTGTCGGCGCCACAGTCACTATCAACGGTTTGAATTTCGATGCTACTCCAGCAAATAATGTAGTTAAGTTTAACGGAGTCACGGCAACAGTATCTGCGGCAAGCGCTACTCAACTCACGGTGGCTGTGCCTTCGGGAGCAACAACCGGAAAAATTACAGTGACCATAAATGGCATTACAGCAACGTTCGCGACAGACTTTACCGTACTCGAGGCATCCGTTGGACAATTCTCGCCAACATCGGGAGTCGTCGGAACAACCGTGACCATTGATGGTGCAAACTTCAGCGCAGTAGTAAGTGAGAACGTTGTTAAGTTCAACAACGTGGAGGCTACTGTGAATACCGCATCCACTACTCAACTCACAGCAACGGTACCCGCGACCGCCACAACGGGCAAGATCACCGTTACCGTGAATGGCAAAACGGCTACGTCCGTCAATGACTTTACTATTTCTGCGCCCACAATCACCAGTTTCTTTCCGGGTATTGCTGCGTCTGGCAGGTCCGTTGTAATTACCGGTACTAATTTCTCTTCATTGGCAGCAAACAATATTGTTAAATTTAATGGAGTGGAAGCTTCTGTTACCGCGGCCACTGGCTCAACCCTTACGGTAACAGTACCTGCAGGTGTTTCTGCCGGAACGATTACAGTCAAAGTGGGCACACTTGCCGCGACAAGCGCGACTAACTTTGAGGTTTGTGTTGGATCGGCCGAACTTGTGATCAGTGATGTAGTTGTCAGCGGAACCCTTTCAACCCAGTACTCAGTGTCGTTCAAGGTGACAAACAGCGGATCGACAAATGCCGACCTATCAAAAATAATAATGCAAAATTATGCATCGGTCGATGCTGCTGTTGGAAATGATGTTGCTGCCAGCGGATTTAGTTTCAGTAATGCCGGGGTGTTAGCGCCAGGCCAGTCATACACCACACCAAATTATACGTGCAGCATTAGTGGTGGCACCAGAACGAGTCACCCTTACCTGATCATAACGATCTTTGACGCTCCCGATGGATCGGTGCCCGAATGCAATACAGCGAACAATATTTTTATCAGGCAGTTCAATCAGTAACCAGTTAACCCGTTTTCAGAAGAGACCGGTAGCGAAGGTAAAGCACCGGTTTCTTTTTTTCTTGTTTCGTCTTTTGCCAAAAGGTTCTGATTGTATCCCAACTTCTTCTCACGATTCCTTTTTGGGCGTTCCCCTGCGAAGCGCCGGGGTCGCGCTTTTCGTTTCAACAGGCCACCGCACGAAATCCATTTCGGTTTCCACTTCAATCGCTAACGCGCGGTTTTTGTAAATAATGACGTTTTTAGAATCATTACTCAACCTACCACATGGTAGAACTGACGAGGGATTACCCAACATGAAAATGTTTCATTGGTAGGAGAAGGGATGGAATTGGAATTTGTTCAAATGACGAAGCCTAATTAAAAAGTAACTTTAACAGGGGAGAAGGAAACGCCCCAGTGTCTTTAAAGAGTAATCCATTCAAGGCCAAGTCTTCTACCTTCTACTGATCTGCGAAACTATTGTTGAGTCGGTGATCTTATCATCGTCTGCCAACAAGATCGCCTTACTCAAGATGATGGAGAGACCTGCATCTTCATCGAATGGAAGGAATACATTGTTTGATTCTTTGTTTCTATCCGGTACAATGCACAAGTATTGATCGGTAGGTTCCATTAGTATGTTCGTGCTGCCGATATGGATCTTGTAGGTTCGCAGTTTTCCTTTTACAACAAGAAATTTATCTGTGAGTTCGGTCGCCGCAGAAATTTTTAGCGAGGGTAATAATTGTTTTAATACATCTCTTCGCGTTTCTGCAATTGCTGAAAGCTCACCTCTTGAATAGTTTCTCCAGTAATCCTGGTAGCGTGCCTGATTCCAATCTTCCTCAATACCAATGGAACTAGTAGCCACAAATAAATCTACATCTCGTAATGTCTCAGAAAAGATAACCGCCGGAATTCTATCTATTGCCAACGCAGCACGATTCTGAATCGTATAAAAACTAATATTTACGATCTGAACTTGCTGATCATCCTTCTGAATATTAAGGTGTACCTCAATATTGTGCTTCTGCAATTTTAATAATGGCGGATCATAACTATAAACACTTGTGTAAAACCACTGACGTTGTTCAGCTAGTGCTTTCAATTTATAATGTTGAAGAACATGGCCCGAAAACCGGTTGCTGAATGTCGATGTTTTTATTTCGGCTTCTGTAACAATATAGACTTCGCGAAACGCTTGTTTGAAAGGTTGCAGTAACCGATGATCAAAAATAAACTTGCGCCATTGTTGAACATCACCTGTTGCTGACAGGGCAGGGTGCCAGAGTAGAACCTTCTCGAAAGCATTTATATCCAGCTCGGTTAAATCACTTGACACTATTTTTCCGTCGCACCAAATACCGGGTTGACTTTTGTTGTCACCTGTAAACAACCAAATGAGTTGCCGGCCAATAATTGACGTAAGCGGATGATTGATGATGTATTGTTTCCAGTCAGTCGTTGTCCATTCCCGCTTTCCGCGCCACGAGTTCTCGAGGCGTAGTTTCTGATTGAGCAACGTTTTCTTCACATCCTTCAATAGCGACTTAAAGTTGTTGAGATCATCAGGCTGTGTCTTCTTAAGAACGGAGGGCTCGCTTTTTAGAACTTTACCGGATGGATCATGCCATACTACCGTTATATCTTTATAGGAAGAAATATTGATGGTGGCATGATAACCACTGATGCTTACACGAATAGTATTGTCCTTAATCCCGAAATCATTCACAAGCTTATCAAGGATGCTATCCTCATCAAAGTCAGATTGGTTTCTGATTCTTGTTAATGCCTTTTCAACTTCCTCGACAAACACATAATGCTTTGCTTTGTATTGCATCAGCAAAACAGCTGCGGCAGATCCAGCGGTTGGCGCTTCACTCAGGAGGTTGATCCCGACACTTCCGGCAATACTTGAAAGCGATCCTGAACCCTTCACATGTGTATAAGCCTTCTCCGTTGTTTTCACAACGAAAGGAAGAAACAGATCCTTATCGTATGAGTATACACAGTGCATCAAGGCACTCACAAAATGAGCGCGACCTTGCCTGAACCAAAAGTTTTCATTCTCATAGAAATCTGCGGCTAACGCTGCTGTAAAACGCTCCACCACAGTTGAAGTAAGTGTCTCTATATAATGATGGCTTTTTGAAATCCATGATTGTGTGTCTTCACCTGTAGGATTTACACTGGCGTACTGATCAAAAGGACTTCGATAGGCAAGGAGAACGCCGATCCATTCGTAGATAATTTCTTTATCCTGGAGGAAAGCAAATTGTGGTTGCTCAATCCATTTCCATTTTTTATCCTCTTTTACCTCGGCTGCTGTAGCCATCTATTTTCTATTGATTTGAGATAAGATTGTTGTGTCGGTGATTTTTTGGTCATCGGCTAACATTAAAGCCTTGCTCAAGATTATCGATAAGATGTTATCCTCCTCGAACGGTAAGTATACTTTTTGTGACGCAGCACTTCCGCGAGCGGGAACAATGCATAAATATTGATCATTTGGCTCCATCAAAATGTTACCACTGCCCATATGAATCTTGTAAGTCCTGATTTTTCCTTTCACGATCAGATATTTTTTATCGAACGAACAAACATCTGCGATCTTCATATTGGGAATCAAGTTCCGTAAGACCTGTTCACGTGTTTTAGCTGATTCCGACAGTTCTCCGAAAGAATAATTTTGCCAATATGTATTCATAAATGGCGTTCCATTGTTCTGCCAGTTTGGATCATTACCAATACTGGTCACGCCAACAAACAAGTCAACATCCCGCATCACTTCCGTAAATGCTAAAGCAGGCACGTCAATTAGCGGAATCGGTTGATTGTCTCGTCCAAACCGAACCTGATCTGTAGTTATATAATTAAATATTCCAGTTGGATTAGTCTCTCCATCATGAGTGTTGTCAACGTAGTATTGTGCTGTTAGCCCCCATGTTTGCAATTGCAACGTTGGTGTATTATGCGAATCCCAGTTGCCCATTAAATGATACTGCCAACCTCTTTGTTTGCACAGGGCCGCGAATTGATGTTGTCTTAATATATGAGCTGCAAATCTATTGGAGTATAGTTCGGTGGTGATTTCTGCATCCGTTAAGATATACACCTCACGGAACGCTTGCTTGAATGGCTGTACAATTTTGTGCTTTGTTATAAAATTTCTCCACGCGAAGATTTCCTCACCTGTAAAGCCAACAGGATGCCATAGTTGAACGTGTGTATCGTTATTCAGCCATGATAATTCATGTTCGTTTACATCGAAAATTTTTCCGTCACGAAAAAAACCTTGCGCTTTCTGATCTTCATTATAAAAATGCCAAATAAGTTTTCTGGCAACATGCGATACCAGCGGATGGTTTAGATATAATTCAGTCCATTTTGCAAAGTTCCAGTCTCTTTGTAAAAGGTAACTTTTCTCGATGCGATCGTTCAACGCAGGGAGCAATGACTCAATTTCTTTAATGGTATTCTTCAGTGCTTTTAATCCTGCAGCGTAGCTTTCTTTTATTTCCGCAGGGACGCTCTTTTGCTTTTTTCCGTTTTTCTCCCAGGTCAGCACACGATCCTCAACGGTATACATGGCCAGAATGTCGCCAAACTCCATGGTGAGAACGCCCTTATTAATTCCAAAACCTGGAACTGATAGTTCTTCCAATTCTTGCTCAGACACGCCATTGGCCTCCGACACATTTCTGATAAAACGATCAATTGATTTTAGGATAGAATTATTTTTGATCTTGGCTTTAAACTTAGACAACCTTGAAACACCTTCCTTCAGCGGCAACTGGCTGAAGGCAAACATGCAGGCAGAACCCGTCTTGATTGATACAGGCCCAAATCCAGGTTTCTTTTTATATGCCCACCCGGCGTAATCATCCAGCACCGCATTTAATTCAGCATGATTAATTGAACCTGCTCCCCATATCAGGCCCTTAAGAATATTGTGATTTTCGTCTCTTAAGAAATCGTGTCGGCCTTGTTCATGATGCGCATCCTTTATAATTTCTTTCACAAGTGTTAACCATTCAATAAGCTTTTCCGCATATCGACTTGCGCCAATTGATTCAATAACAGCAGCGCATTCTTTCATCCACTTGTTCGAAGGTTCGCTTTTGTTTCCCGCTTGCCTTCCGAGATCAAATAACTTAACCCACGAACTTTTCTCTTCGTTATTCAAAGTTTTAAAAAACTCCTGCAACTGTTTACCCCAGCGGTCATGCTTATCGAAGTTTGTTTCACCATTATTGAAGAGAAGAAAATTGATATACGTCTCTCGTTTTGTTTCTGTGGGAGATAGAAAAGTCTGTTGTCCTTTTAAACTAATATTGAGCAAGGCCTTTTCAATCGCATCGTTGATGCCTTTCTTTTTTATCTGATCTTCTACCAAGGATATAAAAGTGTTCACAGGGATTACATCCAAAAATGATCCTCCTTTAAGTACGCGCTTGAACCCGGACGATATTTCTAACAAATCATCGTCGTTCAGTTTAAGGTCTTCTTTCAGAAGAAAACCGATTAGTCGCATTCCAACCTTCCACTCCGGAGATCCCATTGCGGTCTTGGTTGTAATACGGCCGATTGAATAGAACAGGAACTTTTTCTTTTCGTTGATTTCTAAAATGGCAATGGGTTGGAAAGCTTTCAATGGTGCGAAGGACATTAGTGCATATCCTTTGTCTGAGATGAGTGCTTCGTTGATAATTTCAATTAAAATCGTTTCATAAGTTGTAGCACTTTGTTTGGAAGAAGCTGCATTGCGGGCGCTATCGCCAGAAGAAGAACCGTTCTGGCCTTTTTTCTTTAAGAAGTCAAACAGTCCCATTGTATTAGCCTCCAACCAACGGAGTTAATTTCAAGAAACTTACAGAAGTTGTCGGTGAGATCAGCACCTCTTGTTCCAGTGATTCCGCTTGCTTATTATTTACCAGAACAAAAAAGCTATTTTTTTGAAATGCATCTAAGGCGATGTAGACTTGCTTTTCGGGATCTACTTTTTTTCTCGTTTTCATTTTGTAGCCGTTCAATGTCTTCTCCGCATCTGTTGGTTGCACCAGTCCTTGAAAATATTCAGGAAGTGTTGTATTGTATTTTTCAACTTCGGCAATCACTCGCCCTTCTATAATTTCTTTTACGGTTACCCTGTTACTTTTTAGTGATATGGCTATTTCATTGACAATCTTGCCGGCTCCGGTTTTATCGCGGATGGTTAAAACATTTTGTTCCATGGGCTTCAAGGTTTTAATCGAAAAATAGGAAAATCAGCTGAGAGTTGCGTAATGGCTGAATCAAAGTAAATTATTGGTCGACATGTTCACGAGACCAATGCCTAATGCCCTAAATTTGTCGGTGACTGAAAAATGTTGACCAAAAATAGGTTAAAAAGTTAACTATTAT
>CBQWHS010000102.1:0-9437 GCA_967728665.1 uncultured Chryseosolibacter sp.
CAAGTGTGCTCGTGGCAGATTTGTTCAACATCTTTTTAATGATACCGATCGATTTAGTAGGAGCAGACGCGAAATAATCGGTATATTCTTTGACCGCTTGATCTAACCGATCGGCCACAACAACTTTGTTAACGAGTCCGAGTTCGAGCGCTTCTTTTGCTTTGACTTTTGAACCCATCGAACATAATTCAAATGCTTTGGCCATTCCAACCAAACGCGGTAGAAAATATGATGAGCCAGAGTCGGGGACTAACCCAATGTTGATGAACACTTCAATCAATGTTGCGTCTTCAGATGCTACAATAATATCCGCGGCAAGGGCCAGGGAACAACCTGCTCCGGCTGCCACTCCATTCAAACGACAAACGATTGGCTTCGGCAAAGTTCGCATAGCGCGAATGATTGGGTTATATCGCTTATGAAGCGAGTCCATGAAGGATCGCTTTTCACCACCGGAAGCTTTTAGATCCTGTCCTGAACAAAATGCTTTTCCTTCACCCGTCATTACAGCAACACGAACAGATTCATCCTTTGCAACCACTTTCAATGCATCCTGAATTTCAAAAGTGATTTCATCATTCAACGCATTGTAAACATCCGGACGGTTTAATGTAATCGTGGCAACGCCATTTTCATTGCGATACGCCAAAAACTTGTAAGCGCTCATGTTATCGAAATTAAAATAGAATCAACATTCCTCCGATACTCGTTATCAATCCCAACACAGCGCCCCACATCACTTCACGAGAATTATGTGCGGCAAGCTGAAGCCGCGATGACATCACTAATCCAGCAATAACGATCAAGCCTAAGCTCGCGTAGAATAAAGTATTTACCTCAGCAATCTTTGTGAGCAACAGAATAATTCCAACCATTCCCCAGATAGCAATGCTGTGCACACTCACCTTGAAGAAGAATGTTGATAACGTTGAAACGATAACCAAAGCATCGATGAGAATCATCAGCTTCATGAAATTGTCCTCCACGCTGAATTTGGTCCTTGAGTAAAGAAGATAAGTAACAACCAGGTAAATCACAGAAATAAAAATAAACGGCATCAGTCGTTCTTTTCTCTCACGCATCGCAAGCGACTTAATGCTGCCAAAAATTTTGAAGATGCCCATGTTACAAACCGGTAGAATAAATGTCACCAGAAAAATCAGGATGATCATTGTACGGTGTGACGACTGCTGCAATGGTGCCAGAGCCGATGGAAGTGCCCATGCCAGCAATGAAAATAAATACGTTGCCATGAGTAATGGATGAAAGATCACGGAGATAGCTCGAGCCAAAACGTTCACGTCAAATCTCCTTTCTTAAACGGGCTACAGGAATATTCAATTGCTCGCGATACTTCGCCACCGTTCTTCTCGCAATGTTATAGCCTTTGTCATTCAGAATTTTCTCAAGCTTATCATCTGACAATGGCTTGTTCTTATCTTCGGCTTCAATAATGTCTTTTATTATTTGTTTGACTTCACGGCTACTCACTTCTTCGCCGGAGTCTGTTGAAATTCCTTCCGAGAAGAAATATTTGAGTGGGAAAATTCCAAAATCCGTCTGAACGGCTTTACTACTTGCCACACGTGACACCGTGGAAATATCCATGTTAATCATGGACGCAATATCTTTCAAAATCATCGGCCGCAATTTCGTCTCATCTCCTTCAAGGAAATAGTCGTATTGAAAATCAACAATAGCGCGCATCGTTCTCAGCAATGTCTGCTGACGTTGCTTGATCGCATCAATGAACCATTTGGCTGCGTCAAGTTTTTGCTTCACGAAAGTGACGGCATCCTTTAGCTTCTTATCTTTTTTGTTGCTCTTGTCGTAGGCCTTGAACATTTCCGTATACGACCGGCTGATTCGAAGTTCAGGTGCATTTCTGCTGTTCAGCGCCAGCTCAAGTTTTCCGTTATTATTTGTAAGAATAAAATCAGGAATGATATACTGATTTTTTACGGCTGTGTTTGTATTGCCTCCGCCCGGTTTTGGATTGAGCTTTACGATAAGGTCGATCGCATCGCGAACAAATTCTTCATCTTCCGTATCGAGTTTTTTCTGGATCTTTTGATAATGCTTCTTCGTAAATTCTTCGAAGCATTCTTCAATTATTTTCTTTCCCACCGCCACATCGATGTCATGGCCATTATCCATTCGATCGAGCTGCAACAGCAAACATTCCTGCAATGTACGCGCTGCAATTCCGGGTGGATCGAACGTCTGAATTTTCTTTAATACCCCTTCTACTTCTTCAACATTGGTTTCAATTCCCTGCGAAAATGCAAGGTCATTAGCGATCGCTTCAAGGTCTCGTCTGATATAGCCATCACTTTCAATACTTCCGATTAATTGTTTTCCAATATTATAATGATGCTCATCCAAGCCAAGGAAATCGAGTTGGTTCATCAACTGTTCATGCAGTGAAGTTCCCATGGGAATGGGCATTTCGCGATCTTCATCATCATCGCCATCGCCTTGCATCTTATAGCCGCTATAATCATCATCGCGGAGGTAATCCTTGATATCAATTTCTTCTTCGCTGCCGGAGGCTTCATTAAACTCTTCCTCATCAGTGGAATTGTCTTTTTCCTCAGGTGTTTCGTTGTTCTCCTCTCCTTCCTCTAACGCAGGATTTATTTCGAGCTCCTCCTCAATTCTTGTCTCCAGTTCCGCAGTCGGCACCTGGAGCAGTTTTATAAACTGTATCTGCTGAGGTGACAGTTTTTGCTGTAACGACTGATTTAAACCGAGTTTTTGCATTATAAATCCTTGTTCCGTTTTAACGTAACTGCAAAGTTATTAATTCGGGTCAGTTATGAAACCCAAAAAGGCTCCCTAACCCGGCAAATCGTCTGAATTTTCCACGATTTTAATCTTCAAAAAATCGCTCTTTCCCTCTCAAACCATGGTGTTTCAGCTATGAAAATCCGTTAGTTTTTTCGTTTTTTGCGATCCCTTTGGCTATCGGCCGATCTACTAAATATGTACATGCATGAAACGGACCAAAATTAAAGAACTGATGTTGACTGCGCCCTCGGGCCAGGAGGTAATTGTCCAAGGCTGGGTTAGAACTTTTAGAAATAATCAGTTTATCGCGATCAACGATGGATCAACGATTCAAAATATACAGGCCGTTGTCGACTTTGCTAACACGGATGAGATTTTGTTGAAGAGAATCACGACCGGAGCATGCGTGTCAGTAACCGGTAATCTTATTGCCTCTCCTGCAAAAGGTCAACCTGTTGAAGTAAAAGTAAAAGCTATTGAAATATTGGGCGACAGTGATCCGGAAAAATTTCCACTGCAGCCAAAGAAACATTCATTTGAATTTTTGCGGGAGATCGCACACTTACGTCCTCGCACAAATACGTTTGGAGCGGTGATGCGCATTCGTCATGCTATGGCGTTTGCTGTCCATAAATTTTTCAATGATCGTGGCTTCTATTACGTTCATACTCCGATCATCACTGGCTCGGACGCGGAAGGCGCTGGCGCGATGTTTCATGTAACCGCCTTTGACCCGGCAAATCCTCCTAAGGATGAGAACGGAAAAATAAATTACAAAGAAGATTTCTTCGGCCGCGAAACGAACCTTACCGTATCCGGACAGCTGGAAGGAGAAACATATGCATTAGCGCTGGGAGAAATTTATACGTTCGGTCCAACATTCCGCGCTGAGAATTCGAATACCACCCGACATCTTGCTGAATTTTGGATGATTGAACCTGAAATGGCCTTCTATGACATCCAGGATAATATGCAACTCGCTCAGGATTTTTTGCAATACCTTGTTCGATACGCACTCGAACATTGCAAAGACGATCTTGAATTCCTGAACAAACGTGCGCAAGAAGAAGAGCAACAAAAACCCCAGGAGCAACGCAGCGAACTTGGTTTACTTGATCGTTTGAAGTTTGTTTCGGAAAACGATTTTCAACGGTTGAGCTACACGGAAGCAATTGATATTCTAAGAAATTCAACTCCAAATAAGAAGAAGAAATTTCAATTCATCATCGAACAGTGGGGTGCCGATCTTCAGTCTGAACACGAGCGTTTCCTTGTTGAGAAACATTTCAAGAAGCCTGTGATTTTATACAATTACCCGGCGGAGATCAAATCATTCTATATGCGCCAGAACGAAGACGGAAAAACAGTCGCGGCAATGGATGTTTTGTTTCCAGGGATTGGTGAAATCATTGGCGGGTCACAGCGTGAAGAGCGCTATGATCGCTTGTTGAAACGTGTTGAAGAACTAAAGCTTCCTGAAAAAGATCTGTGGTGGTATCTTGAACTTCGAAAGTTTGGATCTGCACCGCACAGTGGTTTTGGTTTAGGCTTCGAACGGTTGATGTTGTTTGTTACAGGCATGACAAACATCCGTGATGTGATTCCATTTCCAAGATTCCCAGGTAATGCGGAATTTTAGTCTCTGGATATTATCGGAATTTTCATGCCCTGCTTGAATGCGAGCAACGGCACACTGCTGTCGAACGCCATCGCACGTGTGACACTCTTATCAAACAATTTTTCGTAAAAAGTGGGATTGTGTGTAAACATGGCGAGCAAACTAGCCTTTGATACACTTACATATTGCAAAATTGCATCATGCACATTTTCGTCTACCGTTACCACTGTTACAATATTTGAATAGCCTAGCGATTTGATTGTGTTCTCAATTTTGTCTTCCAGCGCAGCTACGTCCGTTCCAGCTGGCGCAACATGGAGCAAATGAATTGTTGTTCCGAAACGTTGCACATAAGGCATCAGGATTTTTAATTCAACGTCCAGGTGTTTTAAATCAGATGCGTAGACAATGTCTTTCATTCCGCGGAATTTGCATGTGGCAGGAACGGCCAACACTGGAATTTTCGCTTGACTGATAACCGCGGTTGTATTGCTTCCAACGAGTGCTTTCTTAATTCCACTCGCACCACGCGTTCCCATCACAATAAGCCCTGAACGAAGGCGCTCAGCTTCCTCTAAAACAGCTTCATTGAAATCGGCATTGCGCACGATACTTTGCTGCACCTGGTTTCCTGTCAACACACTGTATGAAACTTCTCGAATCAGATTTCTCATATCCGTTTCCACCGACTGCATCATTTCATCCTGGATCTCTTTCATTTTCTCGTGCATCGTCACTCGGATCGTGTTTGGGATTGTGATGACATGCAGTAACGTAACGTTTCCATTGAGGGTGTTTGCAATTTCAATGGCATACTCAACGGCTACCTTTGATAAGGGCGAAAAATCAGTTGGAACAAGAATGTTGACCATAGCTTTTATTATGTATGACGAAAATAGTGTTTTTTAGTAATCTATCTTGCCTTATTTTCAAGCTCAGATTGAAATTCTCATGACAAAAAAAACTTTTGCAAGTGATAATTATGCAGGCGTACATCCTGAAATAATGCAAGCGTTAATAGAAGCAAATCGCGATCACGCGTCATCCTATGGCGCTGATGAATACACGCAAAACGCCATTCAAAAATTTAAGAACTTCTTCGGAGAGAACATCGATGTTTATTTCGCTTATAACGGTACAGGAGCGAATGTACTTGGCCTTCAAACGATCACTAACTCATTTAATAGTATTCTTTGTTCATCGCTTGCACACATCAACGTGGATGAGTCAACAGCGCCCGAAAAATTTATGGGCTGCAAACTGATTCCTGTTCCCACGATAGATGGAAAGATAACACCACAAGACGTTGGGGAAAGAATTATTCGCATAGATGATCAACATCATCCCCAGGTGAAAGTAATCTCGATCTCTCAAACCACAGAATACGCAACAGTTTATACGATTGAAGAAATCAAAGCCTTATCTGCCGTAGCGAAAAAATACAATTTATTTCTGCACATGGATGGATCGCGCATCTCAAACGCCGCGGTGAGTTTAAAGAAAACTTTTTCTTCATTCACAAAAGATGCTGGCGTTGATGTGCTTTCGTTTGGCGGAACAAAGAGTGGAATGATGTTTGGCGAGGCTGTCATATTTTTCAATCCAGAATTAAGCCGTCAATTCAAGTTCATTCGAAAGCAAGCGATGCAGTTGCATTCCAAGATGCGTTTTATCAGTTCACAATTCGATGCACTATTATCAAATGATTTGTGGAAACGTAACGCTGAACATTCAAATCGGATGGCTAAACTACTGGAGAAAGAATTAAGGACTGTGCCTGCGATCAAGGTCACGCAGTCCGTTGACGCTAATGGTGTGTTCGCTATTATACCGAAGGAAGTGACGGAGGCGCTGCAGGAACAAAACTATTTCTACGTGTGGAATGATAAAACAAGCGAAGTACGATTAATGTGTTCGTTTGATACGACTGAAGAAGAAATAAAAAACTTTGGAAATTTGTTGAGAAAATTAGCGCAAGGTTAGCGCTTTAAGAACTTGAACGTTCCTCTCATTTTAGATTCGTCATCTTTTACTGCCACCAAGTAGTAACCAGAAACGAAATCTTTAACGCGAACGCGAATTTCATGCTCATCTACAACTTCTGTTTCCACAGGTATTTCGTTTCCGATAATTGTGTGAACAGAAATCTTTGCTCGTGATGCAGGTATATGCTCTAACTTAACATGAAGATATTCTGTAGCAGGGTTCGGGAAGATGTGAACAAGCTTATTTGGATCTCGCTCCGTTACCATCGGTTGCTCGTCCGGATGCATCGATTGTGCTCTTACCAGCTGAATGGTAAAGGCTAGGAGTACAATCAAAAACAATTTTACTAAACGCATAGTCCGATAACTTATTACAATATACGACAAAATCCACACCAAAGTTCGACTTAAACCGTTGAAATTTCACTATTAGATGAGATACAGGCGGTAAAAGTTTAATCTTTCGCCAAATTAATTTTTAAAGGCTTTAAATGCTTCGGGCAAAAAGTCCACCAAATCTGAAGCCGTCAAGCTAAACTGGGACCGCTGATTAGCTCCAATATCACCAGCCAGGCCGTGGATATAAACCCCTAAAATTGCCGCTTCAATTGGTGCATACGATTGCGAAAGCATTCCAGTAAGGATTCCCGTTAAAACATCTCCACTACCACCTTTAGCCATTCCTGGATTTCCAGTAGGATTAAAATAAACATTACCCCTCCAATCCGTGATGGAGGTGAACGCTCCTTTCAATACAACAACACATTCGTGACTCCGTGAAAAATCTTTTTGTTTTTCCAATCGCTCAAAATCATTTCCCCATTTTCCAACCAATCGCTCAAATTCTTTGGGATGAGGCGTTAAAATACTTCCCTTTGGGATCGATTGCAGTAAACCTGAATTTAAACTTAAAATGTTTAACGCATCGGCATCCAACACGATCGGCTTTTGAAACCGTTGTAAGACTCCAGTTAGGCCATTAACAGTATCAGGTTGTTGACCGATGCCCGGACCAATGCCAAGTGTTGAATATTTTTCCACATTGCCCACATCTGTGAACCATTCATCGTGTTGATCAATGGCAACCATAGCTTCCGGTACCGCAGTCTGCATTATCGCATATCCATTTTTTGGAATGTGACAGGTCAATAGTCCAAGCCCCGACCGCAGGGCTGCCCTGGCGCAAAGGACTGCCGCACCCATTTTTCCATAACTGCCGGAAATAAGAAGAGCATGACCAAAATTTCCTTTATGATCAAAGCGGTTACGCGGACGAAGGATTTTCTTAATGTCTTTTTGCGTGACGAAGTAGTGCTTGCTTTCTACAGTTGAACAAAATTTTTTATGAAGACCAATATCACCGACAATCCACTCTCCGGTAAACCGAAATGATTGCGGAAAAAAGAATGAAACCTTGGGTATTTGAAATGTGAATGTGTAATCCGCATGAACGGTTTCGCCTTCCATATGACTATCCGCGGAGAGTCCCGAAGGAATATCGACAGCAACCCGAATGGCATTTGCTTTATTTATACAACGGATGGCCTGGGCGTAGACACCTTCCACAGGACGAGATAATCCAGAACCAAAAATTGCGTCAACTAAAACATCACGATCTGAAAACAATTGTTCATCCGGGTCTTTTACAATTTCAAAGATTTCAACCTGACCATTGATGCGATCGAAATTAATTTTAAAATCTTCAGCGTGAGGAATAAGTCCCTTCACAATCCATACTTTCACTGGATATCCCCAGTCTTTCAGCATGCGTGCAATTGCCAATCCGTCACCGCCATTATTTCCCGCACCGCAGACAATTCCAATTTTCTTTGTAGCGTCAAATTTTTGAACGAACCAGTTGACAAACGTGCGTGAAGCTCGTTCCATTAAATCAATGGAAGCAATTGGCTGATGGGAAATGGTGTACGCGTCCCACTCCTTAATTTGTTTTGTGTTGAGTATTTTGATCATTTGGAAAAAAATGCCTGCATGAAATTATTCTATATTTGTTAAACAAGGAACTGGATATGGAATTCTTGATAAAAACAAATTCGATCGGTGGGTTGACGGAGGAGCAGTTTTTCCATTTCTGCCAGGAGAATCGGCAGCTCAAGTTTGAGAAAAAAGCATCAGGAGACATAATCGTCATGGCACCCACCGGAAGCGACACTGGCGCGTACAATAGTGCAATCATTGGAAAACTTTTTGCGTGGACTGAGCAAACAAAACTTGGCAAATGTTTTGACTCCAACACAGGGTTTACGATTCCTAACGGTGCGGTTCGATCGCCAGATGCCGCGTATATTAAAAGGGAAGAGTGGAGCAAGGTGTCAAAATCTGACAGACAACGGTTTGCTCATATTTGCCCTGATTTTGTTATTGAGTTGCTTTCGTACTCAGATGATGAAGCTACATTAAAACTTAAGATGGATGAATGGATGGAAAATGGATGTGCGTTGGCGTGGTTGATCAATCCGGTAAAGAGACAAACGATCATCTATCGAAAGAAAATGCAAACGGAAACTGTTCGGTTTGATCAACTTCTTTCTGGCGAAGATGAGCTCCCAGGATTTATGCTGGATCTGAATGCAATTTTTTTTGATGATTATTAACGGTTGATCTCTGGAAACTTAACGATATTTTTCCGTCTGGAGATTAACGATCAACCTCTCCCATCACAACATCAATCGTTCCGATGATGGCAATCAAATCTGCAAGAAGAATTCCCTTTGATATTTCTGGTAGCACGGAAAGATTTACAAATGAGCAAGACCTGCATTTGCAACGGAACGGAATATCACTTTTACCATCGGCTCGAAAGAAAAATCCCAATTCTCCCTTCGGAGTTTCGCCTCTGATATAAAAGTCCTGAGCTTTTGGTCGTATTTTTTTCGGAACCAACGCCTGTGGATCAAAATCACGTGTGCGCTTATGCTCACCATTTAACTTGACAAGACATTGCTCAATTATTCTCACTGACTCATGGATCTCTTGCATTCGAACAAAAGTCCGATCCCAACAATCACCAACAGCTCCCATCTTTC
>CBQWHS010000103.1:0-9400 GCA_967728665.1 uncultured Chryseosolibacter sp.
TTTTTTAATTACGAATGAATATTTATGTAGGAAATCTCAGTCGCCAGGCGAGTGAGGATGAAGTGCGTGCCTTGTTTGCACAATTTGGCGGAGTAAAGTCAGTGAAATTTATCAAGGATGTTGAAACGGGAGAATTCAGGGGATTCGCATTTGTCGAGATGATCGATTCAAAAGCTGGCGAGGAAGCCATCAAAGTACTGCAGTCGAAACCCTTTCAAAATAGAACATTGAAGGTGAATGAAGC
The DNA here is from genome assembly GCA_967728665.1 of uncultured Chryseosolibacter sp. Classification (GTDB taxonomy): domain Bacteria; phylum Bacteroidota; class Bacteroidia; order Cytophagales; family Cyclobacteriaceae; genus Chryseosolibacter. Next base: position 245 of record CBQWHS010000103.1, read on the forward strand.
CAAGCCGAAGCAGCCAAGAACTTATAACAGTTTTAGCTCTCCTTTCGGTTTTAAGAATCGCTTTGAGAAATATTAAGCATTAACCAAAGGTTATTCCGAATTCGAAACATCGGAATAACCATATGACTTAATTGTTTTTATTGAGCTTTGATCGGAACCACAAATCGTGTATCTGACCATTCAAAGATCACATTAATGCCATCGCCTTCCGGCGCGAGCGAGATAGTATATTGTTCAACAGGAGCGCTCGTTTTCTGAACGGGCACTTTCGTTCTTAAAATATCGAGACCATAATTCGGCTCCATCGCGCCCCATTTATCGAGTTCAGTATTCAAACCAATCTCAAAATTTTCCGGACCGGGGATGGCAAACATCCGGTACCTTCCTTTTTTCACCGGATTGCCGTTAAACAAAACATCACGATTGAATTCAATTTCCGTGGATTCATTCGCGCCCAACCTCCAATACTTCCCATACGGTTGGAGCGCACCCTGCTCTTCAGAACCGAAAATGACTCTTCCGCGCACTGAAGGACGACTATATGAAATATTGACTGTCACACCACCGGAAGTTAACGAGGCACTGCCTGGAGGACTTAAAGTCCTGTTTCTATAACTGAAATAAAGATATGCCGCACCGAGGAGCACGATCACTGCAATAACGCCAATGAGTATTTTTCGGCCTTTCATGTGGATTTGTTTAGTTAAATAAAGATAAGCATTACTTTGTTTAAAAGAATGACATTGAATTTTCACGGAACGGTTTTTTTGCCCCTGAATACCGCGGCGAGCTAGTTAAGAATTGACTGCGTATTGTTAAATTAGAGTCACAACAACAGGTGTCTGTTTTACTTTAATTGATTTGTTTATGAAAAAGAACATAATGCTGGTGGATGACGACAAGATCTTTAATTTCTTAAGTGAGAAGACCATCATCTCTCTGGGGCTGGCGAATGAAATTCATTTTGCAACGAACGGGGAACAAGCCTTGAAGATTCTTGAACTTTACAAGGAAGGTAAAGTCTCGAAGCCAGACATTATTTTTCTTGATATCGACATGCCCGTAATGGACGGCTATGAATTTATTGAAGCGTTTTCCAACATGGAACTGCCAGACAAACATCAGATTACAATTGTGGTGTTAACGTCTTCCATTGATCCTCGTGATATTCAGCGCACGAAAGACCTCGGCATTAAATACTATTTCAATAAGCCGCTGTCCAAAGATGAGATCAAGAAACTGATTGGTCTTGAGTTTTCATACCCGCTTAATTAATTGTCGACAACCGACCATTCGCCTTCCTCGTTCTTGGTGTATAAAAGACCATTGCTCATGTGATGGATCTCCTTTCCCGCTGGGGTTATCGTGGTCTTAACTTCATACACCCGTACTCCGCCATTTTCTCTAATCAGGTAATTAATCAAAGCGGCCATAGTAGGTGGAATTTCATTTAACCACTGGTCGTCACCTTCTTTAACAAATGCATGACTCATAATTTGACTTTTATACGAATGTAAAAATCACGAGCCAATGATCAACAAGGCGTTTGAAATTTTAACAGTTACAGTTTTTTTGAGGACTCAAATTTGAGGACAGAATTCTTAATGGGTTTTACAGTTTGGAGGTAGACAAAGATCGCCCTTAGATCTTCATCAGTCATGTTACAGTATGTCGTCCAGGGCATTATCGTGTTGAATTCACCAGGGGCAACAGATGGAAGAGTATATGTAGAATCAGCGTACATTTTAAAACGCGCTACAAATTGATTTGCTGTCCAATTGCCTATCCCAGTTTCATCATCCGGAGTAATATTTGCTGATCGAACGACCGATCCATCAGGAAAACCAAAATCCCTTCCGCCCCCGAAAGCAAGGTCTTTAATGATCTGACCTTTGTCCACTTGCGTGTGACACTCAATGCATCCTGAAGCACTAGTCATGTATCCACCATAAGCGAGTGTATCAGAAGGATCGGGGCGCTTCATCGGGCTGCCCTTCGTAGGAATTGTATTTATAATAAAATTCATAGGAAAATCAGATTCAGAATCGGGAACAGTGCTCTCAATTGGATCGAGCAACCTTAGGTATGCTATCAGCGAATAAATATCTTCATCATCCATTTTTCCATAAAATTGATACGGCATAACAGGAAACATCGCCCTGCCGTCCTTGTTAACACCCGTTGTGATAACTCTGTACAGTTCCCCATCGGTGTAGCGCGACACACCAAAAGGCGTAATGTTTTTAGAATAATAGACACCTGGGAATCCAACAGCATGATCGAATCGCTCACCACCTTTGCCGAAAGTTCCAGGCATTATTGGTCCGGAAAATTTTGTCTGGTCTCGTGTTGAATGACAATCCACACAAGCTGTGACAGAATTGGCGAGGTATCGTCCCCGTTCGACACGTTCAGGAGTAATATCTACTTTTAGATCGGGAGCTTCGCCAACATTTGGAAGTGCAATTTTTATATAGGTAAGCCCACCAGTGATAAGTAATGCAATGGTTAAAAAGATGATACCGATAATGACAAAGAATTTCTTCATGGGAGAGAAGGAATGGTTTATGTATTTTTTTGAAAAACTAAAGAAATCCTAAACTATTTCCAAAATCTTATCAAGACACAAAATAAGAACGAACTGTTTCGTAAGGCATCTCCACTTCAAGATAAACCGGTGCATCGTTCACGCTATGATAATTCAATTCAACAATACATCTCCGCGTGCTTTGCGGGTCGGGATAAATGCGCCCAATGTTCGCAGTATTGACCAGCTGCGCTTTTGATTCGCTTTCTTCTGCCACTTTTAGTTCTATGAATTTGACCATAACCAATTTGATTTTTGGTAAAATACAGTGTTCGGCCCGACTTTCCGAAACCTTTGAACCGTTGCCTAGAAATTTATCCGCGCAAGCCTGTAATTCCTTTTATCTATAGCAAAAATGGAGAGCTCTTTGTCACCGGTTTGTTTGTATGTTGGCGGCTGCAACACTTTGTTTTCGGTAGACGTGAATAGCTGTTCTTTCGAAACAGTACCGTCTCCTGTAACTTTCACCATCACTGCCTTTGACTTTCTTGGTCTTCCATCGGGGAATTCGTTGAAGATAAAATACATGTTATTCTTATTCGTCAGCATGGCAAACTGTGCATATAAGCGTTCGATACTGGATGAAAACTGGTTCTTCTCCACTTTTTGTTTCCATGCAAATGCGCCATTTGGCTTGAAGGTCACGATGATCACATTGTCGTCATAGTAGCGATATTCGGTGGACACATAATTGCCACTGCGGACCGTTTTACTTTCCTCCACAAACTGTTCTGCTACCAATGAAAAAGTACCATTGTCATGGAATTGAATATCCTCCATCGCATACTGATACTTGTCGAATTCTTCACCTGCCGCGATATCGTCCAGCACTTCTTTCGCATCCTTCACATCCATTCCTTTTGTCATAAAGGCTGCATCCAGCGGCTCAAAAAATTTGTCGTTAATAGTCTTTGATCCTTTGTTGATCTTAAAACAATAGGTTCCCTTCACACTCACCATCCCTTCGCTGCTGTAAAATCCCGTAAGGATAATTTCCTGTTTATCATTAACACCGATTTGCATATCGGATATGAATTTTCCCGGTTCCTGGATGACGTAATCGGTCATCGTCTTGCCTTTGTTTGTGCATGAGATAAGTTGGTAAGTATAATTCGGTTGTCGTTGAACCATTCGTTTGCTTGACAACAGTGATTTTTTTCTCATGTTGTTTGTCTTTGCCAGGTCTTTTTCATTTTGAAATAACACACCGAGAAAGTATACGTCTCCTTTATTATCGATGTAGTATTTTTTGAAATTGAAAATTGAACCCGATTTCACCGGGATGAGGCCATTGTATTGCCACAACATTTCAAAGTTTTTTTCAAAGACACAAACACCAAAGCGCAATACCTCGTTGTCACGATTGATCAAATTGTAGCGAATCAGGATCTTACTTTTATCACGGGATTGTTTCAATCCGAATGAAGCACGATCATATTTACTTTCGTTTGACCAGTCGACTTCCGCAATTTTTTTCAGGTCTTTCTTTAAAACCATTTGTTTGCGATCAATCGATTGAACAAAAAGAAAAGTCTTTTTCAATTTCCGGTTTTGGAAGGATGAAAATGCATAGAACTCCGTTCCAATCTGAAGCGCAAATTGAAAATCAAGTTCGCTGTCACCATCTTTGATATCGAGTTCCAGCAATTGAGGATTGTCCATTGAATTGACATTGTACTTTGCGAAATGATATTTTTTGATGCCGCCTATCTGATTGCTGTAAACTTCATTGCCGGGAACCTGAAGTCCATAGACGCTCGTTTCATCTCTTCCAATAATGTCCAGCGTGAAGAAATAATTTTTTAAGGTCAGCCGATTGTCATTGCCCCAGGTAACAGAAGCCTTCGAAGGCGCGGCTTGTGAAAAAACACAATGAGACCAAATGGAAATTAATACCAGAAGCAAAAACTTTTTCATAACAGATATCCAAGTTTAAGTTGTAGAGGAACAATCAAAGTAAAAGGCGAGTCGGTATCAAAAATGTAAGTGTCTGTTTTGAGTTTCTGTGTACGGACACCAACACCAATGCTATAATCAAACGTCATTCGCGTTCCAACCATTAACTGGTTGCCAAGATTAAAACTGAAATCAGTGGCAGACAGTGTTGAGAAATTTCTTCGATGGACGGTCACATCGATATAATGAAGTTCCGGAGCTTCGCGATGATAAAGCTTGAACTTTAGCCAAAAGCTGGTTCCCAGCGAATTGTTTTGGAATGGAGGCTTATCACCAACTAACAACGGTAGAAAATCATGAATGTAATATGGTAACAGAAGGCCAAGTCCACCTTCTGCGCTTAGCCTCCGCGTTAGAACATGTTCGATAAGAAACGGGAGCTCGCCATGCAAAATCGACATGGCATCTGTTTTTATTACATTTCTGGAAGAGGAGATACCATCATCATTCAAATAGTAGGTATTCTCTCCATCGTTTGATTGGCCATGAGCAGGCGAGAAGAAATAAAATTGAGACGCTAGAAGAAACAGGATTAAAGAGTCTTTCATCAGGTTCAGGTGTGATAATCAGCAAATGGTTGATCCGACCTAACCCCTTATTCGCATTTACTGATGAATGCAAAAATTCACAATGACCTGAAAATAAAAAACTCGTAATGACGCTTAACCTTACATCGCGAATCTTACTACCAAGGCGAAGTGTTATATAGCTTTGATTATTCTAAATGGCAAAGTCAGAATTGCACCAATCAACTTAAAGATTGCGCCAATCGTGAACCCGACTATACGAAAGGGAAGAAGTATCAGCCATATAATTGGAAACAGAAATAACATGGCGATGGCTAAAGGCCAGCACAGCACAAACAAAATGCACCAGAGGATTATTGACAGGAAAATTTTCATGTCAATGCAGAAAGCAAACGTATTGCCAGATTAAAAACCGGCTAGAATCCCTCTAATTAAGACTATATCGATACATGAACTATTCAATTTCGAACAGTATTCTGTACGAATTTATTCTCTTCTAAGTCCCACGCTGATTCCGTGCTTGTATATTGAATTCTATATTCACCGTTTCGGAAATAAATTTGTCCCCCAATGTTTTGTCGTTGCCGTAATTCATTTGCCACTGCCTGCGGTCAATATCAAAATTAGCTTTTGCTTTAAGCGTTTCACCATCGAGATCGATCCTTGCCGGAAACGTAATATTCTTTGTTACATCTTTCAGTGTGAGGTTTCCGCTCACGGTATAATTGGCCCCTTCAACAACAGATTTTTTTTCATCTTTTTCGGCATATGGGATAATGTTCGTGATCTCAAATTTAGCCGCTCCAAACTTTTCAGCATCAAAGAAATCTCCGCTCATCAAGTGCGGCCGCAGTTTCGTTTGAACCATCTTGTCGGGCTGTTCAAGTTTTATCGACTTGATATCGATGATAAAGGTGCCTCCGGATATTGAATCTTTATCCATTGCAACAGTTCCATAACCAATGCGAAATGAACCCGGATGATTTTTGCCAACACCATGACCTGTGAATCTGATCCAGGATTGTGCAGTATCCACAGTGAATACCTGACCTGTCGGCTCAACTGCGGGGTCTTTTTCAGCAATTTTTGCTTCGTCCCCTTTAGGCGCTTTGTCACACGCAACGGCAATAGCAGCAGCGATAATGATTGACGGGAAAATGTGCATTAATCGTATCATTTCTTTATAAGGTTTGTGATTGCACATTGGAAAAACTCTGTTCCCGAAAATAGTTGTTGCAGCCAAATCACTAATTTCTTGATTGTTCGGCTTAGTGGGTTTGCGAATCGAATCCATCGACATGGTGTGTGCCGGGCAATCTGAAATTGTGACTTTGCCTATCGCTCGTTATTTTAAGTTCTTTGATCGTCGAAAGCGGGTTTGTGAAACCTGGTTACGTCTATGCGTAGCGAGTAGAATGTAAGACGGTTCTTTGTAATTTGTTGTTCATAAAGAAATTAACCTGACCTTCATGAATGCATCAGCACTGGATTGGCAGCGGGAAATCTATCTAAAGGGATTCGCTGGCGAAAAACCATTGGTCAATATTGATTTTGCCAAATTAGAATCAGCAGCAAGAGCGGTCATGACGCCCCACGCGTTTGCATATATTGCCGGGGGCGCGGGTGCTGAGGAAACCATTTTCAATAACCAATCGGGTTTTTCAAAATACAAGATTGTTCCTCAAATGTTGAAAAATGTTTCTTCGCGGGATACATCGATTTCATTGTTCGGCAAAAAACTTCCCACTCCTTTGTTGCTGTCACCCGTTGGCGTGTTGGAGTTAGTGCATCGCGAAGCTGATCTTGCAGTTGCAAAAGCAGCATCGTCTGTTGGTATTCCTTATATCTTTTCGAATCAGGCTTCACATTCAATGGAATCATGCGCTTCACTGATGGGAGAGAGTCCACGGTGGTTTCAATTGTATTGGAGTAAATCAAATGATTTAATCACAAGTTTTGTACAACGCGCAGAAAAAGTAAACTGCGATGCGATTGTGCTCACGTTAGACACCACCATGCTCGGATGGCGGACACGTGACCTGGATCTGGCGTATCTTCCATTCCTTGAAGGAAAAGGTATTGCACAATACACTTCTGATCCCGTCTTTTTGAAAATGCTCGATGAAGCAGATTCCCAGGCGCAGGTAAACAGAAAAATTTCAATGCGGAGTTTATCTGGTCTCATGAGCATGGTAAATCGATTTCCCGGAAACGGTTTTCTGAAAAAATTAAAATCCGGAAAACCAATCAAGGCTGTGCAGCGCTTTATCGCAACCTATTCGAATCCATCCATCACGTGGGACGATTTGAAATTTCTTCGTTCGCAAACTAAACTTCCCATAGTATTGAAAGGTATATTGCATCCGCAAGATGCGCGTAAGGCTGTTGACTTTGGAATGGATGGAATCATTGTCTCTAATCACGGAGGTCGACAAGTTGATGGTGCGATTTCAACAATTGATGCGTTACCTCCGATTTTCGCGGCTGTTGATAATCGTATTCCAGTTTTGTTGGATAGCGGTGTGAGAAGTGGTGCGGATATTTTCAGGGCGCTCGCACTCGGTGCTACTGCGGTTTGCATCGGCCGACCATACGTTTATGGCCTGGCTCTTGCTGGGGAACATGGGATTTATTCGGTGTTGCGAAATTTCCTGGCTGATTTTGAACTTACTATGGGCCTTTCGGGATGTAAAGAAATTTCGGAAATAAACCGGGATTGTTTACAATTGTAGCCGCTGAGAATAAATCGGTTTAAATAGCGTTGATCTACAAAATCTTTTATGAAAAAATTAATCGTTTTACTTTTTGTTTTTACTGCATTTACAGCAGCACATGCGCAACTTGAGTCTCTGAAGAAGGCAGCGAAAAGTCTGACCGGTGGAGGTCAATTGTCGCAGGAAGAAATTGCCCAAGCTCTCAAAGAAGCTTTGACTAACGGTATTTCAAAAGGTTCGGATCTTGTGTCGCAAGCAGATGGATATTTTAAAAATGCGGAGATCAAACTTCCATTTCCTCCGGATGCAAAAAAAGCTGAAACAAAACTTCGTCAGATGGGAATGGGAAGTGAGGTAGACAAATTTATTCTATCGCTCAATCGCGCAGCTGAAGATGCGGCTAAAGAATCGAAACCAATATTTGTCGCGGCAATTAAATCCATGACGATTCAAGATGCTGCTGGGATTTTGAAAGGTCAGGATGACGCAGCGACTCAATATCTGAAGAAGACGACTTCGTCTGCATTAAAGGATAAATTCAAACCGGTTATACAGAACTCGCTAAGCAAAGTGAACGCGACAGCTTATTATTCGGACCTGATTAATACGTATAACAAATTGCCGCTCGTTCAAAAAATGAACCCAAACCTGGATGAGTATGCAACAGACAAAGCCATTGAAGGATTATTTATTATGATCGCAAAAGAGGAGAAGAACATTCGCAAAGATCCTCTCGCACGCACTTCAGAGCTATTGAAGAAGGTTTTCGGATCGAAGTAACCGCTTACTTTCTGGCGGTGCAGCTTGCCTGATCAGAAACTGAATTATGTATATTTGGCAATGGTAAATTCAATGAATTACTCTTGAAGATCGATGAGTTGTTGCCAGATTTAAACATAAATTTCTTTTAGAAAAAGGCGCTTGATTCCATTTGATCTCACAGTCTGTAAAATCGTTTTGACACCATCGAAGTTTTACTGTTCAACTAAATAACCACGCACACGCTACTTGTATGAACCTCTATAAAAAACACGATCAGTTAATTAATAAAGCGATTCAGGCTTTACATGATAGAACTTTCTTTGCTGCATTTCCTGAACAGCCTGCTCCATCAATTTATGGCGAGACAGCAGATGCAGATGGCCAGGCGAAGTTCAAAGCAACACTGGGAAAAAAATTCGAAGACCTCAAGCAAACAAATCCCGAGCGATGGGCTGGTGATGAAGAGTCACCTTACCTCCAGGAAAAATTAAACATTGCTTATCCGATGTTCGCACCTGAGACATTAATTGAGCGGGGGCAAAATGCATTTCAGCAATGGCGAAAACTTAGTGTGAATGATCGTGCTGGAATTTTGGTCGAGTCTCTCGAA
>CBQWHS010000104.1:0-9392 GCA_967728665.1 uncultured Chryseosolibacter sp.
CTTCCGGAGTCGTGTCATTCATTAATTCCCCCAGTCGATCCTGTGCGCTTGATAAGCACCGTGCTCTTTGGCGGAGGTGTTAATTTCAATGATAATCTTCCGTTCAAATAAAATTCAGCCTCTGTAATCGCAGACCGGTCACCTCTATCCTGCGCATAAATTCAGGCAACGTCGGTATACCATATCAGTGAAAAGCAAAGCTGCAAAATCTCAACGGCTTTTTCAGCGAGTTCATTTTGTGTTATAGAAGCTTTACAATAAAAAATGATGTAGGTCAGGTTGCCCTCGATTAAGATTGTGAACAAAATGACTTCAAGCGCTGAAGAATGCATTTCTTCACGCATGTTTTTCAACAAATATTTTAACAATAAAAAACTTACCAATTTTTTTTCGAATGAAAACTACAATGCATCAGATGATAGCCCTACTATTTGGTCTTTTTTTAACGAACTGTTCCAGTGACACAGACGAACCCAAAACATATCAGTGGAAAAAACAGATTAACTCAGGAGGACTTGTCAGAACTTATGTTGTAAATCTTCCAAACACATATTATGGTAGAGATTCTGTAGAATTTCCAGTTGTGCCCGCCTTGCATGGGACCGGTGGCAGCGCACAGCAAATGGAACGCATGTACGGTTTGAATGAGAAAGCTAATTCGTCTGGCTTTATTGTGGTATATCCCGAAGGAGTCAGGAGCAGCGGTGCCTTGGGAGTCCGCACCTGGAATGCGGGCAGGTGTTGTGATTATGCCATGGAAAACAATGTGGATGATGTTGAATTTATCAGTGAGGTAATGGATAGACTATCCACGGAATTCAGGGTCGATGAAAAGAAAGTGTACGTCACGGGGATGTCAAACGGTGGAATGATGGCCTATCGGCTTGCATGCGAATTAGCGCATAAACTGGCGGCAATTGCTCCTGTCAGCTCAACCATGATGGTAAACCAACCCTGTAGCCCTGCTCGAAGCGTTCCCGTTCTCCACATTCACTCTCTACTGGATACCAAAGTTCCATATCAGGGAGGTGTTGGTCTTGCCGGTTATAATTTTTCACCTGTTGATTCAGTATTACAAGTGTGGGGTCAAATCAATGGATGTGCATCACCAACCAGTGTCGATAATTCACAGTTTATTCACACAGTTTGGAGCGGATGCCAGAACGCAGCAATTGAAAGTTACTTGACCTACGATGGAGGGCACGCATGGCCGGGTGGGCAAAAAGCTGGTTCGTGGGCTGACGACCCTTCATCCTTTATAAATGCCAATGATCTGATGTGGGAGTTTTTTCAACGCTTTGAACTGCCGTGATTTAACCAGAGTGTCGATTAAACGTGGAGCCTTTAACAGCGTCTAACCCTCCTGTATACCAGGACAAATTATGAACAACAAGTACAAGGTAATGCTTAGCCTTTCTCTCATCATAGCACTTTTTTATTGTATGCCGTGGATCGCCATCAGCGAACAGTTCAGATTGACGGGTAATGCCGCAATGCCAATCCCGATTGCACAAAGAATGGTTTTTTTATTTATTACTGTTTTTACCACCACACTGATTCTCTTTCAGTTCAATATTTTCTGGAAATACAATATACCGCATACCCGCAGAATAAATATTTTCTGGAATACGGTCGTTAATATTTTCCTTATAGGCTTGTTAAGTTTTTTTTGCGGTTGGTTGGCGAAAGCCGTTTTTGGAATAGAGGCAACCCGGGCTTATTTAATATTTTATCTTTTTCGCAATATCAGTATCGTCATGATCGTGCTGCTGACAACGTACGTAATTGAATTGGTAGAGACATTGCGGCAGGAAAAGATTGAAATACTCACACTGCAACGGCAGACCGCAGAAACTGAACTCGCAGCTCTTCGCAGCCAGATTGATCCGCATTTTTTATTCAATACGCTCACAACCCTGAGCAGTCTCGTAAAATCCAATAGTAAAGAGACGGCATCATTTGTGGACGGTATGGCCGATACCTTCCGTTACATGCTTGAGAAACATGAACACAACGTTATTACCGTGCAGGAAGAGCTTCACTTTCTTGAGTCGTATTTATTTTTGATGAAAAAAAGATTCGATGCAGGTTTTGAGGTTGCGTTAAAAATAAGTAAGCCCTGCCTCAACAAAAGCATACCACAGTTTGCATTGCAAATTGCTGTTGAGAATGCACTCAAACATAATATCGTTTCTGTAAAGCACCCATTGCAGATAGAAATTTACAGCGATGGTGAGGCATTGCATATTCGCAATAATGTGCAGCGAAAACCAACAGAGGAAAGCTACAGGATAGGCATTGAAAATTTATCTAACCGGTACAGGTTGATAAAAAAGCAAATGTCCATTAAAAGCAACGATCATTTTTTTGAACTGAATCTTCCATTATTATGACGCCACTCAATTCCATTATTGTTGAAGACGAGGCGGGCGCGTCAAATCATCTTTCTCTCCTTATAGCGGAAGTGGACGAAACCATTGCAGTGCAAGCCTGCCTGCGAAATATTGAAGACACCGTTGCATGGTTATCGGTGAATCCTCCTCCTGACCTGGCTTTCTTTGATATACAACTGGAGGATGGTCTCTCGTTCGAAATTTTTAAACAATGCAGTATTAATTTCCCGGTCGTATTTACCACCGCCTTTGATCAATACGCAATCGATGCGTTTAAGGTGCGCAGCATCGATTATTTGCTAAAGCCTATTAAGGAAAAAGACCTTCGTTTTAGTTTAGACAAATACAGAAGCCAGACAAACGTTCATGTAACACGTGATACTTTTGAGGGACTGGTTAAAGCCATCGAGGCAAAGCAGAGTGACTATACCCTAGTGATTCACAGCAAAGGCAAGCTTGTGCCAGTGCCCGAACGTGATTTTTCATTCTTCTATATATCAAATGGGCTCTTACACGGATGTACCAGGAATGGCCAGGTTTTTCCGATAGACCAAACCATTGAAGACCTAAATGACAGATTAAACTCCAGTCAATTCTTCCGCGCCAATCGTCAGTTTATTGTTAACCGGTCTGCGATCGCAGAGGCTGAATTTTATTTCAACGGAAGATTATCATTGAAATTAACACCTCCGCCCAAGAGCACAGTGCTTATCAGCAAAGCAAGGGTGTCCATTTTTAAACGCTGGCTTCAAGGAGAATTCGCAGGAAAGTACTTATGAACATCATACCGATTTTAGTCAGCTTCATGATGAGATTCTCAAGCTTCGTTCAGGTTTGAAACATCCTTTTGGATTTTCGACGTTAGGTTAGTAAAAAAAATAACACAATGAAAAAAATAACAGTATTAGTATTGTTGACTTATTCAATGCTTTCTACCCTTTCTGCAAATGCACAGGATCGGCTGGAAAAATTAATGAATGATACGACTCCTGAAGAAAGAGCGGAGATGCAAACCAATAACATGAAAGAAACTCTTTCGTTGACTGGGGATCAGGTTGACGATGTTAGCGAGATCAATCTTAACTACGCTAGAAAGATGCAGAATGCCTATAACGTCAGTAGATCGAAGCTGCAAAGGCTTAGAAAAATGAAAGCCCTTGCGGCGGAAAAAGACGGCGTATTAAAAAGGGTGCTGACAGCTACTCAGTACGCGACTTACCGGGAAAACAAAGCAGAAATGAAAGAGCGCCTTCGGGAACGCGCCAAGGAGCGCAAGTTAAAGAAATAAGGTTTTGGACACTTAGCATAAAGGTCTTTGGCTTGAAGTCGCGAAAATATTATTTACTTAAAAATTGCAGCATGTCACGTCCCTGAAAATTCGATCCAGTTCTTGAAACACTTGTTGAAATAAACTGCAGAAGCCAACTGCCGTAAGCTTGCGGCGAGATAATCCCCAGAACTTTTCTTAAAAAGTTTTCACCATACAGAGGGCAGATCATTTTTTATCGGATTGAAAATTGCGAACAATGACAGTCGGAACAAATTCTCCTCCTAAACCGAAATGCTTTCGCGCGAGCCATTGAAGCCAATGTTTGTGTATGTGACGTTTCCGGTCTTTGAAAACTAAACTGTCCCACACAACAAACGTTCTTTGAAAATTAAATTACAAATTTACACTGCGCAATGAAACATTTTGTTGGCGGTAGTTACTCATGTACTCTCCGTCATAGGCATGGAAATACTTAAGTTGTCATTTTCAAATTTGTAAGTCGGATGACGAATTTCAAGTCTGCAAGAACCTTTACCAGTCCCGATAAAGAAAGGAACCTCAAATCCGTCATAGTAGCAAATGTGCGTGTTTTTGGGCCAGTCGTCCATGTGCTTGGTCCTATAGTAAAACCAAACGATAGTGTGATGGAGTAGATTAAATCCTCCCCATCCTGTTTCAGGCGGGACACTTTCTAAATCGTCCACATGAAAACCTGCATTCACTTCTACTGACATTTTTCTTGTTGGTACTGCAAAAAAAGTCATCACGAAGGGTCTCAGTTCCTTGTCCGACTTTAACAAATAATCGGTTTGTCTATTCAAGGCTAGTGATGAAGTTGGGATATAGTTAGGTTCTTGAAAAAATGAGGTGAATAGATGTCGAACGCCTATCTTATCTAGTCCTTGGTTTAAAAGGAAGTTTCCTTTTACAATCAATTGATGTCCCTTGTTGTTTGAATGGGCTCTGTACGTGGCCATACCAGTACCATGAATACTTAGTTTTCCTTCATTTTCAAGGGGATTAACAATAGCCAGTCCGACTTGCCCGTCTTGCTTCACAATGCTCATCCACTTTATATTTCCGAATTCCGGCATGCTTGAGTATATACTTCCGTCCTCATGTTGATTAAATGAGAATAGTTGGAAATAGTGTTCCTTCTTGTTGATGAATATCCGTCTCTTAGTTATTGGTTTTCCTGTCATCAATGTGTTGATAGTAATTACCACCAATGTCTAGTATATGCGCAGTTAGATTTTCCCGTAAAAATTAAAATTATAAATCTATACCGAATACACATTGTTGGCTACAGTGGCGGTGGTATTGCGCTGGCATCTTGTGTCGTGTTCATTCAGTTGTGACAATGACAGGCCGGAACAAATTCATCCTTCTAAACCCAGCTGCTTTCGCGCAAGCCATTGTGAAGCCAACGTTTATGTTATGTCGGCTTGGGCTTCGAAGCTCGTCACTGTCCCACTGTCTGCCCCGCGCCTCTCGGGGTTGCTGAACAAAAATTGAGAACCCCAAACTTCAAATCTCCCTATCACCTCAAGCTGGCATAAACATTTTTGTTAGCGGTTCGTTGTTTTATGCCTCGTTGTTAATTGCTACCATTGCTGGAATCTAATACCGAGTTGGGTATCCGCAATTGCAAATTCTTTCGCACCCCAAGGCCTTAGCGTAACCTTGTTAAGATTTGGGTGGAGTAGATGAGGATGAGATGCAGATACCTTTGCATATATTTCTTCAATATTATTTGTCACAAGTCTTAACTCCGGGTTATGTTCTTTCGCTAATTGTTCATCCTGAAAAACCATAATGGTTATGCCATCCTTTCCTAATACACAGTAAGGTTGTGAATTATTTAAATCTTTGTGATCAATTGTAAATTGTAGGCAGTCGACAAATAATTTCAATCCGTCTGAAAGGTCTCTATAAAATACACTGGGTACTAATTTCGTAAAATTCATATCCTGTCGTGTTTAGTTTCTCTTTTGTTCTTTGTCCAATGTGGGATGAATAAATTTATACAACATCAAACATAATCCACCTGTCAAAAGTGTTGCAAGAATGTCCCATGGGTCGATCGTTTTACCTAATAATGGATGAGCAAGTTCATATAGAGCCACACTTATCGTTATTGTCTTGATTAAAAATATGTTTTGAGTTCTTCCTTGTCCAATGAAACCAATTAAAACAAAAATTGTCGCCATAGTCCCCAGTGAGTTGCCGATTGTGTCGGCTAAATGGAAGTCATTAATATTGTTTCTGTAAATGTATGGTCGGTAAATTGGTCTTGCCAGGAACTCATAAATCAATACCGCTGAAAATCCTATTGTCAGATTAATAATTCTTTCTCTCGTAAATTTCCAACTATGTATTCCTTCTCTTAAATCTTTAGTTGTCATACGATAATTTTTAGCAGAATAAACTTTTACCATCACACACAAAGTTGTCCGCGGAACGGATTGCCAGCAACGTTTATGCATATAAGCCGTGGCGCTGAGCAAAAATAAAAGAACGTCCTCCTTAGCAGCACCACGGTTTATACCTTTTTGTTGTGTTCTGCTGCCCGAAGTACTCATTAATTTACGGCCGTATTTATTTTGTCACTATCCCACGAAACCAAACGTAATTTGAAAAACTGAACTACAAATTTGCAATGAACCCCGCCTTGATTATGCATGTTGTTGGAGGTAGTGTGGCTTCCTCATCAAATCCTTTCAGCCTTAGTATGTTGCTTATTGTTATTTCCTAGCCACCTCGCTGGAAAATGAAACAGTAAAGTCGTTAATGTCCTTGAATGAAATTACTTTTCGTCCGTAGAAAGTTTCTTCTTCGGTATCAAACGAGACACCCGCTTGTTTTAAAGACTCTGTCATTTCATCCACGGATTGAACATTAAACCAAAGTCCAGAGTCTTTAACTTTGGACACAACCTTTCGTTCATCAGGCCCAATCATAAAACCAGCCCCATGCCACTCTATTCTAGCCCAGTTAAGGTCACAGTCCGGCTCCCAAATATGATTGGTCGCAGTACATTTGAAGCCTAGTTTTTCGTACCACTTAATTGTCTTATCAATATTGTTCACAATTAGAAATGGTACACAAACAGCGACGTTCACTTGAGTCTCCATAAATAAACTTTATTTCAATATTAACTTCAAGGCCACATTACCGCCAGTCGAGTCACCCAAGGGAGTTTCACCCTTAGGTTCTCACGGAACCGTGCTTGAGAGTCTTAATTTTTAGGAGCTTCAATTCGTCCGCCTCCAATTTTGTATACTCAGTTGTCCTTGTGCAATGACTTGTCCAGAATACATTATTTTGTTTGTATTTTTTATTTTCACGTTCCTTTTTGAATAAGAAGCTAAGAAAATTATTTTTTGACGCATAGACAATGTATTCTTTTCCCTTTTCAAACCTATATCCACACGAAGCACTAAGAAGTGGTGTGTAAATGATTATAGTTTTTCGAATACTGTCCCCTTTGAAGTTTTCAGTAATTTCGAGTTCAACTTTCAACACATAGGTCATTTCAAAGTATTGAAGTTTTTCTTTGTCGTCCTTAAGCCTTGCTCTAACCTCTTTAGCATCCTCTTCATTGATAGTCTCGGATAATACGACAGTGTCTTTGCTGATTACTTTCCCGTGAATTATCAATTCAGAACTTTTACACGACTCTTTGACTGTCCCACGTTCATTGCATTTGCAAGCGAAACTTTGTCCGCAAAGGGTTAATAGTATTGTCGTCAGGATTAATTTAAATCTCATATTCTTCAGGGTCTACTCTGTCGAGCGAGCTTGCCTATCACTAGTGGCTATATGCAATATGGCACAAATTTCTTTTTTATCGACCCGCATAAAACTTCAAACAGCGTGGGCTTTAAACCCTTCGTTCTTCTTCTCCACTCATCAGCCACGTTGCTGTAAAATAGTTAGCTGGTTGTTTTGCCATGCGCATAGCCAAAACTAATCATTGCTATTAAATGCAGAGTGAATGATCTTGTTGGAGGACTGGACGAGTGTAGGCGTGTTGGTGAAGAACGGGCAGTGAATAGTAATCCCCGCAATTGCATAAACATTTGTTAGCGAGCGTTTTCTTCAACCAACTCATCATATTTTCGTTTCATTTCCACGGCTCTCTTTTCACTCTCTACAGCTTGTATACGGTGCTGTTCTGCCACTTCCCGTGACCTGTCCGCTTCTGCTTTCTGAACAAACGAAAAAACCAACATCAGTAAAATCAGGATTGATTGGCCTACAAGTATGACTATGTATTTCTTTCTCATATGTTCTGGTTTTAAGATCCATCTGTCATACAGGTAAATTGTCATAAGCACGGCAAATGTCAACATTCTCGTCACTGTCCAAAAATTACTGTCGTCAACACGAGCCAAGCTGTAAAACGGTAATGGGTATATCGTCAATAGAATTACCCCAAGAACTTTAAGAAATTCAATGATGCCTTTTTGCCGTTTATTCGTAAATCTAACTGCATAGCAAGTCAATAGTCCGATTCCTGAAATAGCCCAAATAATTTGTCCTGAGAGTGTCCCAAGATAAAAATAAGCCATTTGGCTAATGAAAAGTCCAACAGTAAAAAGTGAGACGGGGTAAATACCTTTTTTGTCGGGATTTCTAAAAATAAAAAGAAACGTCCCAACTAGCCCATACATAAAATCTACTTCAATAGAATTCATTGTCCAAAAAAAAATTCTCGCAAAAGTTTATGTATAAGCCATGGCGCTGGGCAAAAAATAAAAAAATGTCCTTCTTACCAGCGCAATGAATTATACTTTTTGTTAGCATCTGTGCTGCTTGCTCCGCCTTTATATATTGTCAATAGCGTTGAATATAAGTCCCTGGTATTCTGGTGTGTTCACCTTTTTTCTTCCTTCTGTAATAGTGTTTACTTAGACTTACTGTCTCTCCGTCATTAACGTCCCCGGTCTTTACTGTTACTATTTTACTTTTCACAACTCTTGCAATTATTCTATCATAAGGTCCGCGGGGTAAGCGTTCAAACCTGCATCACCTGAATATTCAAGCATTCGGGTTGTGTCTCCTAAATTGTCAACGATTAAAGAATATAGATTGTCAGCCTTTCGAAAAGAAAGCGCTCCAAATGTATACGATCGAATGTAGGGATGCTTATCTCTCATCAGAGTTCTAAGGTCGTCCAGTCTCGCAGTGTCGCGAAGAAACAAATAAGGATGTGGGGGTTCGCTCAAGGCCCAGTCAGCCCGGGCAGTGTCGGGTCGATATCCCTTTGTGCTATCGGTTAATACTCTATATAGACAGTACTTATAGCGCACCAAGTCGTCCTGATAATACGTGTCACGTTCTTTCCAGTACGGGAAACTTAGGTCGTGGTGTTCAACACTGTCAATGTTGATGACCACCTTATTATTGTAAACTTCTAATCTTTTGATCTGCTCGATCCGCGTTGAAAGTCTGTGGCTGTAGGTCGACTGTGACAAACATTGTCCATAGGTGAGGAACAGTAATAATAATGTGGTGTATCTCATTCAGAAAATAAATTGCCTATCACTAGTTGCTACATGCAATATGGCACAAATTTCTTTTTTATCGACCCGTAAAGACTTCCGACAGCGCGGGCTATAAAACGCATCGTTAGTCTCCTCCACTCATCAGGCAGGTTGCTGTAAAATAGTTAGCTGGTTGTTTTGCCATGCGCATAGCCAAAACTAATCATTGCAGTTCAATGC
>CBQWHS010000105.1:0-9364 GCA_967728665.1 uncultured Chryseosolibacter sp.
CCTATCATTTACATCGCTGCCATTACAATGATCAGTCGTGGAGAAGTTCATGGTGGGAAAAGTAAGACCATGCTCCTGGCAGCATTTCTATACCTGATTGTGTTAGCTTCTATATTATATGTTTCTATAGAACATGGATATAGCTTCTATACTATATTATTTCTCGCCATCTTCTCTTTCCTTATCTATCCTCCATTGATTCGCGCATTTCGCGATCCTGTGGGCAAGAACATTGGAAAAGCTGTAAAGGCAGGTGTGCTTGCGTTGATTGTTATGAATGCGAGTTGGGCGGCAGCTTTTGGCGGCTCGTATCCGGCCCTGGCGATTATTTTACTGTTACCAGTATCCATTTTTTTAGCCAGATTATTTGCTGTAACCTGATCAATTTTAAGAATACGTATTTATGGATTTTCTTCAACAGTCGTTCAATATTAGGTTTGATTATAAAGTGTTTTTCACCACTCATTTATTTGACCGAAGCAATCCAATATTTCAGGAATTTCTGAGGATTGAGAAAAAATCAGACACACCTCCCAAGATCTTTTTTGTTTTAGATGAAGGTGTTGTCACTCATCATCCAGATCTGATCACCCGGATACAATCTTATTTTCAGGACGTTTCATCACTTCACCTTGTTCGAGACATATTGACTATCCCCGGTGGTGAGATCGCTAAAAATGATCCGCAATTACTTCAAAAGATTATTTCGGCTGTGAATGAAAATAAGATTGATCGTCATTCATACCTGGTAGCAATTGGTGGAGGTTCGATACTCGATCTTGCTGGCTATGCCGCGGCAATTTCACACCGCGGTATCAGGCATATTCGCATACCCACGACAGTGCTTTCACAAAATGATTCTGGTGTGGGCGTCAAGAATGGAGTTAACTACTTTAATAAAAAAAATTTTCTTGGAACATTTGCTCCCCCGGTAGCGGTGTTCAACGACTTTCATTTTCTAACAACATTGGAAGATGTTGATTGGCGTTCAGGAATATCGGAGGCCATCAAAGTCGCATTGATCAAGGATGCATCTTTTTTTCAATGGTTGATAGATAATGCAGAATTACTGGCCAATCGTGATATGACGGCCATGCGATACCTCGTCAAACGCTGTGCTGACCTTCATATGCAACACATTCGTGGTGGAGATCCATTTGAGATGGGATCGTCAAGGCCATTAGACTTCGGCCATTGGAGCGCGCATAAACTTGAACAGTTAACTAACTTTGACATTCGCCACGGCGAGGCTGTAGCAATTGGAATTGCGCTCGATAGTGTATATTCCTATCTGAGTGGCAGACTAAGCAAGGACGCATTAGACAAAATACTGAATCTGAATAAAGTACTCGGTTTGGATATTACGCATCCATTGCTTGAAGTTAACGATGATAAAAGTCCACTGATTCAAGGCTTGGAAGAATTCCGCGAGCACCTTGGAGGAAAACTCACCATCACATTGCTCAATGGCATTGGCAGAGGAGAAGAGGTTCACGAAATGGATAGTGCATTGATCCGGCAAGCGAGTCAGTTGCTAAAAAACTTGAGCAATAATTGAAAGGAAGATCAAATCATGCGAACACCTTACGGATACCTGACATACTGTACAAATATCCACCCGGGAGAAAGTTGGGACGATCACTTTGCAGCATTGCAACGTAATATTCCAGGAATAAAAAAAAGGATCAGTCCTGATAACTCATTTGGAATTGGTTTAAGATTATCTCATCAGGCTAGCCTTCAGATCCTGGAAAACGGAAACCTGAAAAATTTTAAAGAGTGGCTGAAACAAGAAGATTGCTATGTCTTTACAATGAATGGATTTCCTTACGGAGGATTTCATCGCACGAAAGTGAAAGATCAGGTGCATGCTCCTGACTGGACAACGAACGAACGTGTTTCCTATACCATCCGTTTATTCAACATTTTGGCGGAGCTGTTGCCAGAAGGAATGGAAGGTGGAATTTCTACATCACCGCTGTCTTATAAATATTGGCATAGTGCAGGTCAACACCTGGACATTTTCGAAAAGACAACAAAGAACATTCTTCAGGTCATCGAACATCTCGTTCAAATCAAAAAGAGTACAGGTAAACTCCTTCATCTCGATATCGAACCTGAGCCCGATGGATTGATTGAAAATGGGCCAGAGTTTTTTGATTGGTATGAACGCTATTTACTGCCAATCGGAGAGGTGTATTTGCAGAAACAACTCAACTATACTCCAACAGAATCGGTGAATGCCATTAAGGAACACATGCAGTTGTGTTACGATATATGTCACTTTGCTGTGGGATACGAGGAACATGCCGAGGTGATCCAGCAACTTCGTGAGAAGAAAATAAAAGTAGGAAAGATTCAGATAAGTGCTGCCTTGAAGGGCGAGATGCCTGAGGAGCAGATCAAACGTGAACCTGTCATTCAGGCGTTCCGGCAATTTAACGAATCAACGTATCTACATCAGGTGGTGGCATGGCAAACAGATGGCTCACTGAAACGATATCCTGATCTTCCGGAAGCATTAATGGACGCTAATAACGCATCGACAAAAGAATGGCGTTCGCATTTCCATGTTCCTCTATTCATTTACGACTACGGATTATTGAAATCGACACAGGCGGATATTCGAAAAGTTCTGTCCATTCAAAGTAAACAACCTTTCACCTATCACCTTGAAGTGGAAACGTATACTTGGGAGGTACTTCCTGAAGCATTGAAAGTACCAATATCGGAATCGATCATCCGTGAAGTAGAGTGGGTGTTGAATTATTTAAATAACGTTGACTAGAATCCAGCATGCAGAAAACAGTTGTAATCGATATCGTGGGATTGTCCACCGGATTGATTGGTGAGCATACTCCTTTTTTAAAACAGTATTCGCAAAACAGGTCCGTACAAACAATCTCGCCGATGTTGCCAGCCGTAACAACGTCCGTACAGTCAACTTACCTTACAGGATTATGGCCCAGTGAACATGGCATTGTCGGGAATGGATGGTATGACAGGGAAGACGCTGAGATTAAATTCTGGAAGCAATCCAATAAACTGGTGCATGGGGAAAAAATATGGGATAAAGCGAAACGCATTGATCCCGCGTTTACTTGTTCAAAAATGTTTTGGTGGTACAATATGTATTCCACCGCGGATTATTCAGTGACACCACGGCCAAATTATCTGGCTGATGGAAGAAAAATGCCAGACTGCTATTCACATCCTGCATCACTCCGCGATGAATTGCAAAAAGAGTTGGGCATGTTTCCTTTGTTTCAATTCTGGGGACCGGGAGCGAATATCAAGTCTACTCAATGGATTGCCGATGCTTCGGTGATCACGGATAAAAAATACAATCCAACCTTAACACTTATCTATCTTCCTCATTTAGATTATTGTCTACAGAAGTTTGGTCAGGATTTTACTAAAATATCCGGAGATCTGAAGGAAATTGACCGAGTTGTTGAACAGCTCGTTTCTCATTATACAAAAACCGGTGCACGCGTTATTCTTCTTTCCGAATATGGCATTACCAACGTAGATCGTCCGATTTACCTAAATCGCGCGCTACGCGAAAATGGATTGCTCAACATTCGCGTGGAACGAAATCTTGAGTTACTCGATGCCGGGGCTTCGGCTGCTTTTGCGGTCTCTGATCATCAGATCGCGCATGTATATGTCAATGACAAACAGGTAGCTTCAAAAGTGAGAAGTATCGTTGAAAAAATTCCCGGTGTTGAACTGGTGCTCGATAGAGCTGAACAACGCAAGCGTCACATCGATCACGAGAGGGCTGGTGACCTTGTGGTGATGGCTGACGCACGAAGCTGGTTCTCCTATTACTTTTGGCAAGAAGACGATAAAGCGCCGGACTATGCACGCACAGTTGACATCCATAAGAAACCTGGATATGATCCTGTTGAAATGTTCATGAGTTCCAAATTACGCGCTGGTTATAAACTCCTGCGAAAAAAAGCTGCACTTCGATATGTGATGGATGTCATTCCCCTTGACGCCACCTTGATTAAAGGATCACACGGAAGAATCAATACGCCATCATCATTTCACCCAGTGCTGATCGCGGATCAAGCATATTCAAAGAATGAGCTAATGCCTACTGATGTTTATGAGGTGATCTGGCAACACCTTACTGCATAAGGATAAAGGATTTAGTTTCGGAATCCAAATTTTCATTCATTCCGGTCAAACTTATTCCTCGAGTTTCTTCTTCAAAACTTCGAGTTGATGCAGCCTTGCCTGGTAATATTTTGACTCCCATCGGGCAAGATAATTTAGTATCAGCATAAAAATTATTACCGCCAGGGCGATCCAGATTGATTTCTCCGCTTCAAGAAGACCAGTCACCGACAATATGGCTACGGGAAAAATACTCCATCGACCTAACGTCGACAATTTAACCTGGTAGCGCGCGACGTCAAGTGCAAATTGCAGATCACCGTTCAAGCTTCTGTTGAATTTAGTGTTTCCATTAACACGCTGAAACCTGCCTCGCGCAACATAGACTGCAACCATCAGCATGCAAACTGACATGATGGTCATTGAAATGTTGACGTGCTCGCGTGGCACAACAACTGTGAGAATGCTCACAGCGCCGAGAATGTTTGAAAGGATTAGCATTAGCTCGCTGACGTTGGCGATGTGTAATCCCTGTTTCTGTTTTGCTAACACGCGGTTGTGTAATGCGGATTGATCAAGGCTAAAAATATGTTCTTGCTTCTGGGTGTCCCATATTTTTTTCATTTCTTCAAATTCCATAATGATCATACGTTTTTGATTTTAATGTCAATCGTTTTTTGATGCGATGTAATTTCACGGCGACATTGGACTCAGATATTCCAAGGATCTGAGAAATTTCTTTATAGCTCAAATCGTCCAATAAGAGTAATGCAAGTGAGCGATCAATTTTATCCAATTGTTGAATCTCTCTATACAGCCATGCTAGCCGGTCATCAACAATGGTGTTGTCTGCAAGAATATTTTGAGCAAGATCGAGCTGTTGAGTGTGATTTTGTTTTTTCTTTTCAATCCGGATCCAGGAGATTGACGTATTGAGTGCAACACGATATATCCATGTTGTCGCGGCTGACTCATTGCGAAAGGAGGGAATCGATTTCCAAATCTGCATGGCGATTTCCTGGAACAAATCATCCTGGTCCATACGCGTGTCCGCGTAAGATTTGACAAACTTGAATATCAGACCCTTGTGTAGATCAAGCCAGTTTTGAAAGATTGCTGATTGCTCTTTTTCGCTCACGAAGACTGTTTTTAGATTAGTATGAACGAAAGCTCAAATCTTACAACAAAAATCAAAATAAAGTTAAATACGTGCGTTGAGGCAAGAAAAGCCTTCGACGCAAAGACCCTTACTGGGACTTCAGTGGAATGAAAGTGTCTTCACTCTTAAAAGGACTTTCCACATCAGATTTAAACTCTCCTTGCCATTGATAATGATTTGCAAGGTTTCCATTTGAATGGGATGTGCGGAGAGACAGGGATTACCTGACGGTGATTCCTTCGGGAGGGAGGATTCAAACAATGACAAACACGGTCGCTCTCGCTCCCTTTATTTTTGTTTCTGCGCTTTTGCTCAAGCAAGCTTGGCAACCGCTCCGAAACAAAAATGTCCAGTCTGTCGACTGGACGCGTTTGTCATTGTTTGGCGGAGAGACAGGGATTCGAACCCTGGACCCGCTTGCGCGGATAACGGTTTTCGAGACCGCCCCGATCGGCCACTCTGGCATCTCTCCGATAAGGGACCTAAAATTAAAACTCACCGCCAACAATTTCAAAGATTGTTTCTTTCGATTAGTTGGAATTGCTAGCTTTAATCATGCTTCGCCTGATCTTACCTATGGTGGCCTTTTTGGTTGTATGTATCGTCACATCTTCATGTGCATCCAAGGCCTGTTCGGTGAACACTAATAAATCCAAGTGGAAGTATTACAATGCCCTTCAGTATGGAGGAGGTGCCAAGAAAAAAAGCAGATAAGTAATTGTGTTCGCGTTAATGATCCACTTGCCACCTGTTTCAATTAACCAACTCAAATCACATCTCACCACAGTGAGTTAATAACTTTGTAAACATTATCGGCCACAATTTTGTGGCCTTCAGGGTTTGGATGTATGCCATCAGCTTGATTGAGTTTTTCGTTGCCAGCCACATTTTGTAAAAGGAAAGGGATCAGTGTTGCATTGTTTTTTTTAGCCAGCTCAGGAAAAATTTTTTGAAAGCGGTTAGTATAATCTTGTCCAAGATTTGGAGGAACCATCATCCCGGCAACCACGATCTTCGCCTTTGGATATTTTGATTTCACTTTATCGATAATGAATTGAAGATTCTTTTGAGTTTGATCTAAAGGCAAACCACGCAGACCATCATTGGCTCCTAATTCAAGAATGAATATATCTATCGGTTGACGAAGGATCCAATCAATACGGCTGACACCGCCCGCAGAGGTTTCCCCGCTTACGCCAGCATTGACAACTTTGCTCGGTTTACCACTTTTAACAAACTTCTTCTCTACTAACGCAGGAAACGCCTCATCGGTCGACAGCCCATATCCGGCAGTCAGGCTGTCACCAAAGAATAAAATCGTTTTGGGAGCGGACGACTGAAAAAGGAGCGCAAATGCAATAAAGAATAACTTTTTAACGACCATTGTAATAAAAACAGTTTTCTTTCAACAGGTTAGGAAACAATTTTAGATAAATAACGCTTTAAAATTATATCCGTTACAACAAAAACTATGTCACAAATCGTCCTTCAGGCTGAAAATCTTTCAAAAGTTTATAAGTCAGCAGAAAAGCAGCTGGTCGTGCTTGATTCGATATCGTTTGCCGTGGACCAAGGAAATTCAATTTCTATCATCGGTCCATCGGGCAGTGGTAAGACTACGTTGTTGGGATTATGTGCCGGATTAGACACGCCGAGCGAAGGTGTGATTTCACTGATGGGTTTTAAGCTCAACGCGATGAGTGAGGATGATCGTGCCTACATACGAAATCAATATGTTGGATTTGTGTTTCAGAATTTTCAGCTGCTTACTACGCTCACGGCCCTTGAGAATGTCATGGTTCCATTGGAGTTACGCGGAGAGAAAAATGTGGCACCGAAAGCGAAGGAACTCCTTGCGAGGGTGGGTTTGAAAGATAGGATGGATCACTATCCATCGCAACTATCCGGAGGTGAGCAGCAACGAGTCGCAATGGCGCGTGCTTTCATTACTGATCCTAAAATTTTGTTTGCCGATGAACCCACAGGAAATCTTGATGAAGAGAACGCACAGCACATCACAGAACTACTTTTCACAATGAACAAAGAACAGAACACGACATTGGTTCTTGTTACACATAATCTTGAGCTCGCTCAGCGCACACAGCGAATCCTTCGCATGAAGGGAGGAAAATTGGTGCAAGAAGTTTATTCCAACGCGTTCGCCAATTAATCGTTGACCATGATTGAGTATGTCATTAAATTAAAAAGAAAAACGAAAAACATTTTTCGCGATGTTTGGGTATGGCGTATGGCATGGCGTGATGCTCGTCATAATTTCTCACGATTATTTCTTTTCACCGCATCGCTTGTAACGGGTATCGCTGCGGTTGTGGCGCTTGATTCGATTAACTACGCTCTGCAATCCGATATAAACAATAACGCAAAGGAGTTGATTGGTGCGGACCTGGTTATCAATGGTGACAAAAAATTCACCAAAGAGATCCGTGCAAGGTTCGATTCGTTAAAATTTCCACAAGCGTCTGAAGCGGATATGGCTTCAATGGTTTTGTTCCTGCACAACAATCAGTCGCGGCTTATCCGACTGGTTGCACTGAAAGGGAATTTTCCGTTTTACGGTCAAATCGAAACGAAACCTGACAATGCATATCGAAGAGTAAAGAAAGGTGGATATGCGATGCTTGATGAAACATTAGCAAGCCAGTATGAAGTGAGTTCGGATGATTCTTTGCGAATCGGAAATAAAGTTTTCAAAGTCGCTGGAGTGGTTTCCAAGATTCCCGGTGGAGGCGGACTCCTGACAACTTTCACGCCATCGATTTACATTTCAATGGATGACCTTGATTCAACGGGGCTCGTTCAGTATGGGAGCCGCGTTTCGTATAAACAATATTTCAAAATTTATTCTGAGAAACGGACAAAGGAAACGGTTGACAAGATCAAACCTATTCTTCGCAAAAACGGATACTCATATGAAACTGTTGAGGGAAGAAAGGAAGGATTGGGCAAGGGCTTTCTTTCGATCTATCAGTTCTTTTCATTGCTTGGATTTATCGCGCTCATTTTAGGTTGCATTGGCGTGGCAAGTTCTGTTCACATCTATGCTCGTGAGAAAAGGGAAGAGGTTGCTGTGCTTCGTTGTGTTGGATCTTCAGGTTGGCAGGCGTTCAATATTTTCTTTATACAAATCTTTATTCTTGGAATTATTGGCAGCATAATCGGATCGCTGCTTGGCGTAGCAATTCAGCAAGTCATCCCTTATTTTCTTAAAGGTCTAATTCCATTTGAGCTGACGTTTGCACTTTCGTGGAAATCATTGTTGCTAGGATTAATTCTCGGTGCCGTTGTCTCGGTATTGTTTTCAATTCTTCCATTGGTTTCCGTACGGTTTGTACCGCCATTAACTGTTCTGCGTACTGACTTTCAAGGCGCTAGAATTTTTTCCAAGACAAAGATCGCCGCGTTGATCCTAATTGGTATTTTTCCGATTGCCTTCGCGGCGATTCAGACGAAAAGTATAGTTACGGGTATCATGTTCTTCCTTGGATTGGTTGCTGCGCTGGCTTGTCTCACAACTGTTGCCATAATATTGTTGTGGTTTGTGCGAAAGTTCTTTCCGCACCAGGCAGGCTTTATCTGGCGCCATTCGTTGTCGAGCTTGTTCAGACCAAATAATCAAACGCGTGTATTGATGGTGACCATTGGCTTGGGCGCGTTTATTATTTCAACACTGAATATTGTTGAAGAAAGCATGTTGAGCCAGGTGGAGTTCACAGGCCAGGAGAACCAATCGAATACTATTCTATTCGATATTCAACCTTCACAAAAAGATGGCGTGATCAAGTTGATGGAGGAAAATAAACTTAAGGTAAACCAGGTCGTTCCCATTATCACGTGTCGCCTGAGCGAGTTGAAAGGAAAATCTGTTGATGCATTGCAAAAAGATACGACTGACAAGATTCCAAATTGGGCGATCACGCGCGAATATCGGATTACTTATCGCGATAGCCTTCATGCCTCGGAAGAGTTAATGAAAGGCGAAGTTCAAAAGAAAAAGAACGATTCAATATTTGTCACGATCTCCGAGGGTATGGAAGAAAACCTTGAAGTGAAATTAGG
>CBQWHS010000106.1:0-9302 GCA_967728665.1 uncultured Chryseosolibacter sp.
AGATACAACCTGCAGTTTTGTTCCTCCGATTTCGATGCCACCATATGTCTTCAAATGAAATTATTTTTTCTTTTCGAGGACGAGTGTGACCTTATTGAAATCCGCTGCTGCGTTGATCACTTTTCGATAATCTTCGTATCGCTGCACCGGTGCAAAGATCTGCTTGTAGTATTCTTTAATAGATACAACAACGACATCACCTTCCTGAGTCGCATTTGACTGGAACAAGTATGGCATATTGTCTTTATCCTTATAGGTCACATCCAAATTTAAATCTTTCATATTCTTGACGGTGTAACCCTTAGGAATAGAAATTTTCATCAGACGATCATAGCCTCGGTTGTAGTCGTTTTCAATTTCGCTCACCCGGTTATCTTCGCGATACATTTCAACCTGGGGACCGATAAGTTCGCCCACCTTCAATAGCAGTCGCGGACCGGCACGTTCAATGAAATGACTGGATTCCAGTTCGACATCCAAAACCAATTTGCCAGAACCTTCTGGTAAAAATTTCACATCCCATTTTTTTATCGCTGGATCTGGAGCTGTTTGTTTGGTTATATCTTCAACCAATTTCTGTTTTTGCTCTTGTGTCATGATTGAAAAATAAGGAGCGATAAACGATGCATTGTATCCTGAGAAACTCCGAATAACGTGGATGGTAGAAGATGTGAGATCGCCATTGACGACAAACGTAAGATCGAGATCATCCTTGCTTTGCAAATAGTCTGCAGGAGTAATTTCGCCGATCACGCCAAGTCCGGTTTTTAAATTTCCGAGAACGAAGGGTTGAATGAAAAGGCCCTGGTTTGCGGTTAGGTTCGGCGGGATAAGCGGATAGCGTGTTTCAGGTGCGTATGGAGAAAGATAAAATTTAGTTTCCGGAAAATATAGAATGTATTCATCGAGATAACTCCATGTATCAAAATCGCCATCGAACTTGCTCTGCTCGCGATTGCAAGTGATCACAGGCTGACACTCAATTTTTAATTTATCGAAAATGCCAACAAATACCTTTGTTAAACCTTCACGTGATGCTACTTTCAGTTTTATAACCGATGCAACGTTGGACAGATCATCACCATTTCCATCGCGATTAACTTGTATCGTTGATTTTATTTGATTCTCAATGTTCCTAATGCGTTGCTCGATTGGGAGCGCTGGATTGTCATTTAATTTCGAAATGTACTTGTCAAGCGCTTTTGTTTCATCTTTCGATAGATCGGTGAGTATACGATAAAAAGTTTTGGCTGCTTCCTCCCAAGTGTAGATCCTACTTTCAGACTTCGCAACATTGTAGGCCAGTTTAAATTCGATCCGCTTTCGGTTTGCATCGAATGAAGCAAAGTTCTCCTTCTTCAATCCGGGAATATTTGTCATCGAAACGGAATACGTATTCTTTTCTCCCTGTGAATCAGCCTTCACGCTTTCATAACCGTTGTATGATTTGAAATCAAACTTTAAATGCTTCGGACAGCTTAAAAAGAATGAGCTGCTTTTTATCAGCGCATCAGTTTGCAAGAATGCACGATCATAAAGCCTTCCGCCTTGCTTCTTCACAAAATAATATTCGATCTCACTTTCAAGCTCAACGCCTTCCATAGCGAAAATCTTATAGGCATTTCCACTTTCGTCTTCGTTTAGTGTTTTTAAATTATTCTTATCAAATAAAATTACTTTTCCTTCTTTCGTGATGACGCGTGCTTTAACGTCGACCAGCTCGATCGTATTGTACATTGGAATCACGATTCGATTGTGCTTTTGAATCGCCTCCGTATTGTTCACATACACGATGCTGTGAACAGTTGAATACATGACGAATTGATTATTGTCAAGATCGTAATCGTACTGAATATGTTGTTTCAATACAATTTCAGTAAGTGCACGTTCCGCTGCAGTTAACTGGACACGGGTTCTATTTTTTTCCCACTCGTACGGAGTCACCGAAGCATGCAGGGTAACTGCAACAAGTACAAGTAAAATACTAAAGGCTTTTTTCATTTCTTTTTCTTAAGGATGATTGATTCTTTATAGGCTTCGCTAATCGACTTCACTGACTGATTCCATTTTTCGAAATCTTCCGGCTTCAACATCAAGTAATTCAAATACATGGTTTTTGAAACCAGGATCTTGTTTTTATTCACTTTATAATTGATATCCAATCCGAGCAAAGTACCTTTATGAGAACTATTCTCGGGAATGTAATCAACCGTGTAGCCGGATGGAATTTCAAATTCAATAAATTCTACTTTACTGTATTTGTAATCATTTTCCTTTGGCGACTTCCGTAAAGTTGAATTGATAAGTGTGTTATAATAATCTTTATTGAGATTCAGGTTGATGTAGAGTTCATCACTGACAGCCTGGTGGTAATCGCTGATTCGGAAAGAATAATTAATTCGTGTTGGACTGTCTTGATCGCTCACATTTTTTAGTTTGAAATTATCGAGGTAAAATTTATTGCTGCCTTTGCCGATCAATTTTGTCACATAGTTCTTAACGTCATCGGATTCGGAGCGATCGAGGCTGTATCCCGCGAACACTTTTGGATATCCACTGAGGGAAGCGCTTCCTGAGCCGGTTAGTTTGTTATCAACTAGTTTCAGCTTCATAGAATCTGTCATTATGTTTTGTTCCTTGTTCATTTCCGGAACAACCTTGATCTCGAATTCTGTGGGTCCTTTTGCAATTAGAGCTTCTTTGCCCTGGATCATTGAAGAAGGATAGCCAAACTGAGTATAGTCACTTGTGGCGTCCAGAAAAATGTATTCGCCTTTTTTCGAGATGTATGTCGCGATCATGTGGTTATCGACAATCGGAGTCGGCAAGTGCGAGTAAGCATACGGAAGGTCACGTGTTCCGATCCAGGTGTGGTATGCTGTTATTCCCGCGTTTTGTAACATGGCCACTAATAAATTCGCCATGTCTTTGCAGTCGCCATATTTTTTTTCGCACGTGAATGACGCGTCGTTCGGTATGAATCCTCTCATCCCTTGTTCAAATGCGATGTACTCTATATTATGCTGAACCCAGTAAAAAATTTTTCTTACTGTTTCTTCTTCTGATTTACTAGACGATTTGATCTGTTGAACTATCGCCTTCAACTCATCGGATGGATTTTTGTTTAAATGATCAATGAATGAATAATACCACTTGTATAGATCGTTAATTCCTGAAAGTACATTGTTGGTACCCGAACGAGTCTTGTAGGATTTGATATACATTACAATGTGGGGTGCGAAGTAACGATAGGAGGGACTGTCATCTTCGTTTCTTACCGCCGACACATTTTCGGCTTTCCATTCGTACACAACATTTTTTCCCTTTTCTGTTTTAGAAAATTTTATGGTTTGTCCAGGATCGTTTATCACCTCGTAGAAAAAATCAATATCACGTGTTGTTTTAATAGTGAAGCTGGAATTGGTTTGCGACAGATAACTCGCGAACATGAATCCCGTGACAAACCGCGGATCTTTATGGTTCTCCCGGTATTCCAGTTGCGTTCGATTTCGCGGAGCGATCAATGGATAATCAAAGCCATAGTAATAAGAATCATCGTAAAATATTCCTTTGCCAGTTTCGCTATTTTTTTTGAAGCTGGTAACCGATACTTCGCGGTAACGATTTTTATCCCAAACCAATGTGCGTGCTTTCAGATCGGCAACTTGTGTGAAATGTGAGCCGTAAACTTTCTTTCCCGCAACGAGATCTGAGTTTTCTTTAAGGTGAAGCAAATCTTCTTTGATTTCTGAAAAGAGTCGAAGCGAATCTCCATCAACAAACATGTTGAGAGTTTCAGACCGTTCAACAAATACAGCGGGTTCTTCTTTGAAACGGCCACTCAGTTCAGTCCAAAGATCTTTCTGCTGAGCTAAAAGAGGAATTGATACAACAAATGTGAGTGCACAAAAAGTAATTACATTCTTCATATTATTCGATCATGTCGTCGTAAAACGTGAACTCTTTTGTTTTTACACCTTTCGTATAAAGTGTAGTCACTCCGTGATGATTACCAAATTGGTAGAACTCCGTCTTTCGTAATGTTCCATCTTCATTATACGATTCTATTTTTCCGTCGAGATCATCGTTCAAATACTGGCCTTTGCGTCTCACTTTTCCATTGGCATGATAGACCACAAATGGACCATTATAGTCACCATCTTTGTATTGATATTCATACGACTTGTTTCCGTTCGCGTAATAAAGTCGCCATGTTCCATCTCTCAAACTATTCTTATAAGTCTCTTCGTATATTATTTTTCCTGCATCGTCATGCGCCGCAATTTTTGCATCCGGTGTAAATTTCGTCCAGTCGGTCCAGCTGCCTCCTTGCTTTCGAGTTCTGAATGAAATGAGATCGCCCGATGAATATAATTTTTCCATCATTGGTGATCCTTCCGGTGTGTAATACTTACTAACGCCTTCACGTTCTTTTTCGAGAAAAACAGCAGTCGAACTAATTTTTCCATTTGGATGGTAATAAGTCCAGACACTGTCAGTCTCGCCATCAAGGTAGAAGCCACTCCGTGAAGTTACGCCTTCATCCGTAAAATATTGCCATGGTCCTTGTTCGAGATTGTTGAGGTATTGTCCACTCACCAGCACTTTTCCTGTCACATCGAAATATTTGTACTCGCCGTGTTTGTTGCCATCCATAAGCGGATAAGTATAAAACAAAGAACCGTCTGGAAACCATTTGTTGATCGCGTTCACGTAGTCACCGTTGATCAGTTCATATTTAAATCTGCTTTTGTTATTGGCAAATTTTGATTCCATGACAACGATGTTTTTCGATTCGGTTTTGATAATTTTTTGAGCACCTTTTGAATCGAAGTTTTGCATGTCGATGATTCGATTGTTTTTATAAGTGGTGATTGATGCGACTTTGCCCGAAAGACTGTAATAAAGACATGGTCCAGTGTATTCACCAAATAAATAATAGTAGTCACTTTCCACTTTTCCATTCGGGAAATAGCTCAGCCATTGTTGTTCGCGGTTGTTGTTTTGATACCACCCCTCTTGCTTGATAGTGCCATCGGGATACAGTTCCTGAAAGTATCCGTGAAGTTTGTCGTCTACATAATTGAAGATATATTTCTTCCCGCCTGTTGGATGGTATTCAATTGCTTCCCCCTGGATCTGACCATCAGTATAATTGTACTCGCTGAAAAGTTTGCCATCACGTTTGTAATATTTCCATTTCCCCTGTGTGACACCTTTTTTCAAATTGCCTTCCGAAAAGAGTTCGCCAGTATTAAAAAAGCGTTTCACTGCAAATGTGCCATCCGATTTTCCTCCTTGCCAAATTTCCTTGCCGGTGGTGTCATAGTAAACAACTTTGATCAACATATCTTTTTTGTAATGCTGAACGAAATGTTTTTTTCCGTTCTTAAAGTAGGTGTCTTCTCCTTGAAATTTCCCCTGCTCATCCAAGGTTCGCTTTTCGCTTATTCGTCCTCGTGCATCGTAAAATGTCCAATCGCCTACGCCGAATCCATTTGTATAAGAACCGGTTTTCTCCAGTCTGCCTGTGCTATAAAAATATTTCCAAACACCAACAGCTTGATCGTTGGCATTGATGCCTTCTGTTTTTACTTTTCCGTTTGCATGATATGCGATAAAGCGTCCTTCAAGTTTTCCGTTTTTGTACATCGTGCGCGTCTCCACCTTGCCGTTCTCAAAATAAAATACTACTTCTCCGTTGTAAAGTCCCATCGAATAAGGAGCCACTGACGTGAGCTTACCAGAAGTAAAAAAAGTTTTTGATTCTCCATTCCTTTTGCCTTGGGTATAGTTGTATTGATGTTGAAGCTGACCAGAAGGATAGTAGACTTTAGCTTCGCCTTCGATTAGATCGGTCTTAAGAAAAAAATGTTGTTGGATTTTGCCGTCTTCAAAATTCATAGTCACTTCACCAGTGGTCTCATCCTCTAACGACTTTATAATTCCAGTATTGTAATAATAGATCCAGGGGCCGGCCTTGTTTCCTTTGTCATCGTAATTTCCTTCGGCTGATTTCTCTTGATTATTGTAAAAATAAACCCAGCGTCCCTGTCGGATTTCGCCTGTCTTTTTACCCATCCCATCCAACAAATGATTGTCATCATACCATGCGTTGATCGGGCCAGTAAAACCAAAATTCTTACCATCCACAATTTCTCGCTTCGCTTTTAAAGTGGTATTCACCTGGTCAAAAAAAGAATTCAATGACTTCTCATTTTTTCCACGCCATTTTTTCGCGACAGGATTGTCAGCAGAAGTGAGCAAATGATACAGAAAAGGTTCGACCAGATTTTTTTCGTTGATAACCTGGTAGATGTTGAGGTAATAATTTAGGTATCGATCGTCGGAGGTAGCTGGAAGCGTTGACAATTGAGAAAATAACATTTCGAATTGCCGCGTTACAAAAGCATCGATCGGAACTTTAGTCTCAAAGCTTTTTTCCATCGCCAGCTTGGCCTTCAGGATCTGATCGATTTTTCCCGCGGCATTTTTGTCGACCACCGGCATCTTTCCTTCTTCCGGCACTTGATTGCCAAGCATATTATTCAACATAACAAGTTGACTGTTATCGGAAGAGCGGATTGCAAGGTAGATCCCATACGCCATCATGGCATGCGTCTTAAGACCCTGATTGAGCGACATCTTTGCAAGGTTGAGATGACTGCCCGCATGATATGGATTAAACGAAAGCACCTGAAAAAAACAATCCTCTGCTTTTTCGTATTCTTTGTTGTTGGAATAGGTTACGCCCAAATTATATCTCAACGAATGATCAAAAGGATATTTAGCAATCGCACTCTTAAATGCTGCAATTGATTTGTCAAGCTCGCCTTTACGGTCGAGAGTTATAGCTTCTGTTTTTAAAAGATGGGCTCTGAATGAGCCGGGATTTTTAAGGGCTTTTTCACAAGTTTCAAGGGCCTTATCATACTCTTTGTTCCCGGTATAGGCAAGTGCCAATTCGGACAACATGTAGACGTAATTAGTGTCTCGTTCGGGAACCGTTAAAAAATTCTTGATAGCGATTTCATACTTCTCGGAATCGTAAAGTGTTTTTGCATTTTCAATGACTTCGCCCGAATTAATAAGTTGGATTTTCTGAGCAAATACAGTGGCTGAAAGTATGAACAGGGAAACTGTTAGCAGTCTAGGCATAGAAGGCTTTTTTTTGGTCAAAATAGTAAAAGCAGCCGTTCCCCCGAAAGGCGTGTAAGAAAACTTGATGGATCGATGATTTCAGGCACTTAACGCCGTCAAGTGCCTGAAATTTAAAATATTTAAACGCGTGCTTCCGCTTTGTTCATCACGCTGGTTTGCACCTGGATAGATTCGTGGTGAATAAGTTTCAGCAGATCACTGGTGAATTGCTCGTTCAATCCCATCGCTTTTCCAAGCGAAATACGTGTTTGAATAATTTCTTCCCAACGATTTACCTGAAGAATGGTCACGTTATTTTCCTTTTTGTATTGACCGATTTTTTCAGAAATTTTCATACGTGCCGAAAGTTTCTGCATAATTTCATCATCGAGCTGGTCGATCTGTTCGCGCAAAATGCTCAACGTATCTTTGAAAGTTTTACTATCGGATGTTACTGTTCTTACCACCAGGCCGTCAATGATTTTTGACAATGCTGCAGGAGTAACTTGTTGCTTTGCATCACTCCATGCAGCATCCGGATTGATGTGACTTTCGATCATCAGACCAGCCATGTCAAGGTCCAATGCTTTTTGCGAAATAAGAGCGATAAGATCACGCGCCCCAGCGATGTGACTTGGATCACAAAGAATATCGAGTTCAGGAATTCTGGTTTTTAATTCGATTGCCAGATCCCACATCGGTGCATTTCTGAATGGCCCTTTTTCAAAAGACGAAAAACCTCTATGGATTGCCGCCAGTTTGGTGATGCCTGCTTTATTTAAACGTTCAAGAGCACCCATCCAAAGTTCAACATCGGGGTTGATTGGATTTTTTACCATCACCGGAATGTCAACACCTTTCAATGAGTCGGCAACTTCCTGAACGGAAAACGGATTCACCGTTGTTCGTGCTCCGACCCAAAGAATATCAACTCCGGCTTTTAAACAAGCTTCTACGTGGGCGGCGTTAGCAACTTCTGTTGTCACTGGCAAGCCTGTTTCTTTCTTTGCTTGCACCAACCACTTCAATCCTTCTTCTCCTGCGCCTTCGTATTGTCCAGGCCTGGTGCGTGGTTTCCAGATGCCTGCGCGAAGTGCGTGTACCTTGCCCGTTGCAGCAATTTGTTTTGCCGTAGCGATCATCTGATCTTCTGTTTCCGCGCTGCACGGTCCGCTGATAATTATCGGTTTGCTGGCGGTTGGAAGCCAAGTGGAGATCGATTCAAGTTGCAATGCCTTTTTCATTGTGAGTATGTGTTATAAGTTGATAATTTTATTTTTCTATTAATTGTTTCGGTTGTTGTTTGATTTCAATGCCATCGAGTACTTCTCTGATTCGGTTGGCCTCTGTCATGATTCGGTGAAGTTCTTTAACATCACGCTTCATAAGTAAGTATTGAAATTTTTGCAAGTGCATGATGTATTCAAGTAATGCCTGGCTCAGGTATTCGGCGTTCTGTTCAAAAATTGGCGCCCACATATCAGGAGAACTTTTTGCCAGGCGAACGGTGGAAGCAAAACCACTTCCCGCGAGATTGAAAATGTTTTTTTCGTCTTGTTCGATATCCAGGACAGTTTGTCCAAGTAGAAATGAACTCACGTGCGAGAGATGCGATACATAAGCAACATGTTTGTCATGTTCAATTGGATCCATATAAATGGTTCGCATTCCCAACGTGTCGAAAACCTGGATTGCAATTTCAAGCGCTTTCGCGGATGATTTTTCTTTTTCACAGATAATGTTCGTTTTGTTTTTGAACAAACCACTGAATGCAGCATCAGGGCCGGAGTTTTCAGTGCCGGCAAGTGGATGCGCTGCGACAAATTGTCCACGCTTTGGATGTGATTCAATTGCTTTACAGATCTGCGACTTTGTTGATCCTGTATCGATGACAATTGTTTTGTCGCCAATGAGATCCAGAATTTTTAACGTTACTGTTCGAATGGCATTCACTGGAATCGCCGTAATGACGATATCAGCATCAGTGACCGCTTCCTCCAATGATAGAGACTGATCGACAAGGCCAAGTTCAACCGCACGTATTCCGTTTTCTTTTTTCGAATCCACGCCTGTCAGTTCTGTAGCGATTCCTGCCTTACGCAAGTCGATCGCCATGCAGCCACCGATCAATCCGACACCTATTATTGTTGTTTTCATTTTAC
>CBQWHS010000107.1:0-9293 GCA_967728665.1 uncultured Chryseosolibacter sp.
GGATGCCAAACGGCCAATATTCCCAATGAAAAAGTTTAATGAAAAATTTTCGAAGTGAAATCTCGAGATCACTCATGCCAGTGATCGGAGAATTAGTTAACGGCTATTTTGCCTTCTTGTCTGAATCTAACGGTGGATGCAGCAACCCCAAAGTCCGGAGGCAAAACTATGTATGGCGCCACCTCACGAATTCCAATCTTCATAATCGCCATATGATGCACTGCATGCTCGATGTTATAAACCAATTCACGAAGAGCGTTTGTTTCCACTGTCACAAAGGATTCATCCGAGAGATCATATCCAACCTCGAGAAGAATTTTTTGGTCTTCATTGATATCCGCAACAAACTGCTTAACCCTTTCAATAGCTGCGTGGGCTATAAATTTATCTGATTCAATCAGCGCGTCGTGCGCTCTTTTGTCGTAGTTGATAACCCCATTTTCAAATCCCTTCTCAAAACAAATGAAGAATTCAAGCGTATGACGAATGTGCTGGCCAATGGTAGACTTGCTCAACGATTCCGAAGGCACAGCAAAATCCGAAACCCTAATTTGATTAACGAGTTGCGTGAGCTGATCTAAAATTTTTAAGGCGGCAGTGGAGGTTTTCATGTTGTGAATCTTACAAATATAATTATTCCTGATTTGAAGATTATACCGTTCAACAGCAATGCATCACCGGATAAAATTTTTCCAGTTTGCATCACCTTTTTCTTTCAGCACTTTTTCTTTTTCGTTCCAGTCTTTAAGTGTGTTGTTGCCCCAAAAATTATAAAACAAATATAGTTTGCCGTTTATGATCTTGTATGTCTCCGGGTCGACCTTAACTTTTTCACCAGTAGCACCCATCGCGTAAGCACACCAGCCACCGTACGCCGGCTCGTATTTTTCAGGATTAGATTTGAACTTGGAAAAATTATTACTTGACACGAAGTAGTAGGTGATACCCATGTGCGAGATGGTGTATTTCTCATCTCCCTCCTTCGGCTCACCATCGAAATAGCTGACGGGATCATACCCTTCGAGCGCTAGATTTTTCTTCACATTGAAATTCTTCTGTCGAAGGCTTTCTGTTTGGGCATTTACGCTGGAGATGGTGACAATTAAAAAAGTCGTGTAAAGCAAGGTTTTCATACAAAGAGAATATACGGAGATAGCTTGCAAGATGGTTTTTCCAATTGATTCCAATTGTCAAAATCCTTTCATTCCGCTTAAATCCATCGAAATGCATTCAAAACATACCTTTCAAACTGGCATGGCGCTTGTTCCTTTATCTTTATAAAACTGGGGGGTCGTGAAAATGAAAAAGTTAATGGTTGTTGCTCTGTTGGTTGCTGTTTCATCCTATGCGCATGCTTATATCGCTGGAATTGCGATTCAAACAGAGAAGAGTTCAAACATGCAGGTTTATGTCAATGGCAAACTCTTTAACAAAACGCCCGGGCGATTTGTGAGAATAAAATCAACGCCGGGTCTTCTTCATGTGGAAGTGAAAGTACTTAATCCCTACAACCGCACTTGGTACCTGGTTCGCAAAGACATCAAAGTTGAGAAAGGATTTGAGTTTTATTATCGCATGAAATTTTTTCCGGGCAAGGTACCTCAGCTTGTGGCCTACAAGAAATACCCGGTGTACACAAAGTATTTTATCAATCCTTCATTATACAATCGAAATCCAATCTCTTAAATTATTTCGTTGTTGTTTTGCGTTGGCGAATGATTAACGCAACGATGACGGCAAACACAACGATGCTAAGAAGCTTGTGTGAAAAAAAGAAGTGAGGTCCGTGCCAATCAAAAAGTCCTTCGAAGATAGAGCCAAACACTCCGAAGATAGCGCCGAAAACGCCACCAATAATTCCACCGATCGCACCTAAGACGGCTCCGAAAACTCCGAAGACAATCCCAAAGACTCCACCGATTATTCCGATGGCAAAGGGAAACGCAATGATACAAATCAACGCGAGGATAATAGTGGCGAATACTTTGGTCATAGATGTTGGTATTTTTTTGTTTACGTTCAAATCGTATTCCACAAATACAAAACCGCATTAGCGCCGTGAATTCAAACAAAAAGCCAGGATTTAATCCTGGCTTTGTTCGTATCTGTACAGTTGGATGTTCAATTTTTCTAAAAGGGATAGACTCCTTTTTCAATTGCATAATTGGCAATTTTGCGTCTTGACTCTTTCAGGTTATACGGATCGATTTTCGTGAACCGTTTTAAACCAAGCAACATCAAGCGAAGTTCATCTCCTTCCGCGAAAGCGTAAATTGCTTGTTTGCCTGCCGAGGCAGCTTTCTCAATTGCTTCGTGCAAATAGACTATCGCAATTTCTTTTTCTATCTGGCAATTTGCTTCGCCTCTCAGCGTGATCAATTTTTCTACCCGAAGTAATGTTGACTCTGCAACGTATCCTTCGATGAGCATGTCCGCGAGATTCATCAATACTTCCTGTTCATCGGAAAGCTTCATCATGAATTTCTGAACTGCTGCGCCAGCAACCATTAGCCCGGCTTTTTTTAAATTCTGCAATGCTTTCTTCTCCTTCACAAACAAACCTTCCTCATCGCCACTTCCGAAATCAGGAATCGCCATCAATTCTTTTTGAACGGCCATAGCAGGATTCATCAAATCGATTTGACCTTTCATCGCACGCTTCATCAGCATGTCAATGGTTAACATGCGGTTGATCTCGTTTGTGCCCTCGAAAATTCTGTTGATTCGAGCATCGCGATAAGCTCTGTCCATTGGACCTTCCGCGGAGAAACCCATGCCTCCGTAAATCTGAACTCCTTCATCAACTACAAAGTCCAACACTTCCGATCCGTGAACTTTCATTATCGCGCACTCAATTGCAAAATCTTCCAACGACTTCAATTTCGCTTTCGCGGAATCCATTCCACCAGCGACAAGGGCGTTGTAGGCATCGTCAATATTTTGACCAGCACGATAGCACGCCGATTCGCTAGCATAAACTTTTACTACCATTTCAGCGATCTTGTGCTTGATAGCGCCAAAGTTTGCGATTGGCGTTCCAAATTGTTTGCGCTCCTTCGCATAATTAACTGCTGTCGAAATTGTTTTCTTACTTCCTCCCACTGCAGCCACGGCAAGTTTGATTCTTCCGATGTTCAAAATGTTCACTGCTATTTTAAAACCGTTTTCCCTTTCGGAAAGCAAATTTTCAACAGGCACCTTGCAATCATTGAAGAAGATCTGACGAGTCGACGAGCCCTTGATTCCCATTTTATGTTCTTCTTCATTCATCGTGATTCCGCCGAAGGAACGCTCAACAATAAATGCGCTTAGATTTTTGTCGTTCTCAATCTTTGCGAACACAATATAAATATCAGCAAAGCCTCCGTTGGTTATCCACATTTTCTGGCCGTTGATGACGTAATGTTTGCCATCGCTGGAAAGTGTCGCCTTTGTTTTTCCGGAGTTGGCATCAGATCCTGAATCGGGTTCTGTGAGACAATAGGCAGCTTTAAATTGTCCGGTAGCAAGTTTTGGTAGATATTTTTTCTTCTGATCTTCACTCCCATAATAAACGATTGGCAATGTGCCAATGCCAGTGTGAGCAGAAAGCGCGACTGCGATGGAATGCCCTCCACCAATTACTTCTGCAACGAGCATAGTTGTGTTGAAGTCCATTCCGTATCCGCCATATTCTGTTGGCACGGATGTAGCCAGAAGTCCGAGCTCGCCTGCCTTATCCAAAAGTGAAGGCATCAGCTTCGGGTCCTTCATTGAATCAATTTCATCGAGCCTTGGAAAAACTTCTTTTTGCAAAAAATCTTTGCATTGCTGTTCTATCATCTTTTGCTCTTCGCTGAAATCTTCCGGAATGAAAACTTCATGAGCTAAGGTTTCGCGAATAAGGAACTCACCTCCTTTGATCGCGTTTTTTGCTTCCGTTGCTGCTGCCATGGTGAAAATATTTTGTGATTTATAGATGGTAATAAGTCCGTCAATTTTTAATTCAGTAATTCATAAACGCCAGCGACTCCCTGTCCTCCTCCCACGCATGCAGTCACCAGTCCATATTTTTTCTTTTGTCTTCTTAATTCATTGAAAAGTGTGAGCGAAAGCCTGGCGCCTGAGCTGCCCAGTGGATGTCCCATCGCGATGGCTCCGCCATTCACATTCAGTTTTGATGGATCGATGTTTAAATCGCGAATAACGGCGAGAGATTGAGCTGCAAAAGCTTCGTTTAACTCAATCAAATCAATGTCGTTCAATTTTAATCCTGCGCGTTCCAAGGCTTTCGGCACTGCTTTCACAGGACCGATCCCCATTATTCGAGGATCAACTCCGGCAACCGCGTAACTCATCATCCGGGCAATTGGTTTCAAGTTCAATTGCTTCATCAATTTTTCCGACATCACCACAGCAAAAGCAGCACCGTCAGTAGTTGGAGAGGAATTTCCTGCAGTAACAGATCCTCCCATCGCAAATACAGGTTTAAGTTTCGCCAGCGCGTCCATCGTTGTTTCTGCTCGCGGACTTTCATCCGTTTCAACGACAAATTCTCTTGTCTTCTTTTTGTTGTTTTCGTCAACGTAAATTTCTTTGGTCGTCACCGGCAAAATTTCCTCCTTGAATTTTCCATCCTTCTGCGCTTTGATTGCCTTCATGTGAGACTCGTATGAAAACTTGTCCTGTTCCTCGCGAGAGATTTTGTACTGCGCAGCAATCTGTTCTGCTGTCAACCCCATGCTGGTATAATATGTTGGATGTTCTTTCGCAACCGTGTAATTAAGGGCGGTCTTCCATCCCATCACCGGCACCAACGACATTGATTCAGTTCCGCCAGCAATAATGCAGTCGGCCATGCCAGCCTGGATTTTTGCGGACGCAATGTGAATGGCTTCGATGCCTGATCCGCAATAACGGTTGATCACCATTCCGGCGTTATCAATCCCCAATGCCATGAGGGCGATCATTCTTCCCATTTGCATTCCTTGCTCTGCTTCCTGTACCGCGTTGCCAACGATTAAGTCGTCAACCATTTTGGTATCAAGTCCTGGAATTGAGTTCACAAGACCTTTGATTATTTCTGTTGCGAAATCATCAGGACGAGTAAAACGAAAGCCTCCTTTTTTTGCTCTTGTGTTTGCCGTTCTTTTTGCGGCTACTATATATGAGTCCATAAGGTTAATGTTTCTATTTATTTGTGTTCGAGAGATGCCTCAATTTCTCAACGGTTTCCCGCCAGTCAGTATCGATTGAATTCTTTCTAATGTTTTCTTTTCGCCACAGAGTGAAACAAATGCTTCACGCTCCAGGTCAAGTAAATATTGTTCACTCACTTCCTGTGGCGCTGTCAGGTCTCCTCCACACATAATGTTGGCAATCTTCATGGCGATTTTTGCATCGTGATCGGAAACATAATTTCCCATGCGCATTCCGTTTATCCCCGCCATGAATAACGCCATGCCAGTGCGACCTTGAACTTTAATGTTTTTTGCGGGCAGTGGCATCGTGTAGCCAGCCTCATACAATTCTATCGCTGCCTGTTTCGCATCAGCGATCTGGCGATCACGATTAATGGAAACTCTGTCGATTGGACGAAGTACTTTCATTTCACGAGCCTCTTCTGCAGACAACGCGACTTTTGCTGTGGCAATATTCATGAATGCATTTTGAAGTGCGTTCAATTCAACATCACCTTCTTCCAACGAATCAGAAACACGTTTTGTAAATTCTTTGGTTCCTCCTCCTCCCGGAATTAGTCCGACGCCAACTTCTACCAACCCGACATACGTTTCTGCGGCAGCTTGGGCAAGGTCCGCATGAAGAGTCATTTCACAACCTCCACCGAGCGTTCTCCCTTGAGGACAAACCACTACTGGAATAGATGAGTAACGAATACGCATGGTCGAATTTTGAAAAGCACGAACCATGAAATCAATTTCATCATAGTCT
The DNA here is from genome assembly GCA_967728665.1 of uncultured Chryseosolibacter sp. Classification (GTDB taxonomy): domain Bacteria; phylum Bacteroidota; class Bacteroidia; order Cytophagales; family Cyclobacteriaceae; genus Chryseosolibacter. Next base: position 5,932 of record CBQWHS010000107.1, read on the forward strand.
TGCTCAATGGCGTACATGAAAACTAATCCGAGATTCGCGCCAAGCGAAAAATCTGCGCCTTGGTGCCCAATGACAAGACCGCGATAATTTTTTTCCGCTAGCTCAATCGACTTATTCAATCCTTCGATAACGGATGTTCCGAGTGTGAAACTCTTACTGTGCCATGCGAAGTTTATGATGCCGTCACCAAGATCTGTGACTTTCGATTCTGCGTTTTTCCAAACAACACCATCGCTTAGATTTTCGAGAATGATAAATTCTTCTTTACCTGGAATTGCTTTATAAGATTTCGTTGGGATATCGTAATACTTTCGTTGTCCTTTTTCGACTTTATAAAAACTCTTGTTTCCTGCCGCAACCAAATCGTAAATCCATTGCTTGGGTTTATATCCCATCGCTTCCATGTTTTTGATTGTGGGCTCAAGGCCAACGGCGTCCCATGTTTCGAATGGTCCAATTTCCCAACCAAAACCAGCACAAATCGCATCGTCAATTTTATATAGCTCATCGGAGATTTCAGGAATACGATTGGAAACATATTGGAACAGTCCATAGAATGAATCGCGATAAAAATCCCCAGCTTTATCTTTTCCCGCAAACAGAACTTTAAATCTTTCTTTGAGATTGTCTATTGTTTTTGTTGTCTCGAGCGTAGCAAATTTTGTTTTAGCCTTTGGTTTGTACTCGAGTGTTTTAAGATCGAGTGTTAATATTTCCGTTTCGCCTTTTGCTCCTTTTGTTTTCTTGTAAAAGCCTTGACCGGTTTTGTCGCCGAGCCATTTATTTTGTTCGAGTTTTTTTACTTCCTCCGGAAGTTTGAACATGTCGCGGCCTTCGTCATTCGGCAGACCTGCATATAAATTGTTTGCTACTTTCACCAGAGTATCCAATCCAACAACATCAGACGTTCTGAAGGTTGCCGACTTTGGTCGACCAATAACTGGACCGGTGAGCTTATCGATTTCGTCAATGTTGAGATCAAGCTTTCTCATGGAATCGATCGCTTTCATGATGCCATAGATCCCAACCCGATTGGCAATAAATGCCGGAGTGTCTTTACACAGTACGGTTGTTTTTCCGAGATAGAGATCGCCGTAGTGCATTAGAAATTTTACAATTTCAGGATCGGTTTTATCGGTCGGAATAATTTCGAGAAGCTTAAGATACCGCGGAGGGTTGAAGAAGTGAGATCCGCAAAAATGTTTTTGAAAATCCTCGCTTCGCCCTTCTGCCATCAGGTGAATTGGAATACCGGATGTATTCGACGTAATGAGGGTTCCTGGTTTGCGATATTTTTCAACTTCGGTATATACTTTCTTTTTGATGTCAAGATTTTCAACAACTACTTCAATGATCCAATCGAAGTCTTTGATCTTTGCCATATCATCTGTGAAATTTCCAAGCTTGACTCGCGAAGCAAATTTTTTGTTGTATAGGGGTGCTGGATTTGATTTAAGAGTTGAGTCGAACGAGCTTGCAACAATCCGGTTTTTAACCGAGGGACTGTCAATGGTCAATCCTTTTTTCTTTTCTTCGTCATTTAATTCCTGAGGAGCGATGTCAAGCAAAAGAACTTCTGCACCAATGTTTGCAAAATGGCATGCAATGCGGGAGCCCATAATACCTGAGCCGAGCACGGCAACTTTACGAATCGTTCGTTTCATAATTTTTTTTCGTTGAGCGGAGCTAATTTGTCGTAGATGTTATTTTTTTCAATGATTTTACTTATACGCTGAAGAACGTCAAAAAAAACAGCAAGCTTCTCATCTTCAATTTGCTCCCGAACTGTCTCGTTGAATTTTAAAACAGTTTCACGAGATCTCTCTTTCTTTTTCCTGCCTTCCTTTGTGAGCAAGATCCTCACAAGTCTTTTGTCCGATGGATCTGCCTCGCGAGATATCAAACCTTTTTCTTCCATGCTTTTTAAGAGACGTGTGAGACTCCTGGCTTCAAGACCCATAAGCGGAGCAATTTTCGTTGCCGGGGTTCCTTCCTCTGAACTGATATTCAACAAGACAAAACCCATTGACATAGTAATATCATGTTTGCCCGCTTGCTGGTTATACATCCTCGCGATTGCATGCCAGGCAGATTTGATATTGAAGTCAACGGTCTCCTCTCTTCGCATGGTTTTTTTTGAGCGCTTGACGAAGGTATAGAAAAACTGGTATGCATGCAGAGTAATTTCATTTATTTTTATGATGAAATTATTGCCAGGAAAATCTAAATCCGATAAACAGATTTCGAATAGGCGAGTTAATAATCAAAACAGGCAAATGAAATTTAAAGAGCTTTTTGGAAATTTCTCTAAATCAGGGACTATAGAAATAATTCAAATTCGGCCGGCACGACTCGCGCCTTTGACTAGAGTGACTGAAGTTGTCGCCATAAAGGAGTGTGGACTTGAAGGCGACCGGTATAAAAGTGTGGGTGGAAACAGGCAAGTTACCCTGATTCAGGCCGAATATCTTAGCGTGGTAGCTTCAATTCTGGGAAGGGATTCGATCGATCCTGGCGACACAAGACGAAACCTGGTTGTTAGTGGGATCAATCTGCTTGCTTTGAAAGGCAAGTGTTTCCGCATTGGAGCTGCTGTGTTAGAATATTCCGGGGAATGCCATCCATGTTCGAGGATGGAGGCCAACCTTGGCCTTGGAGGCTACAATGCGATGAGAGGGCATGGTGGCATTACTGCCAAAATCCTGACCGGTGGCGTTATCCGCGTAGGCGATGGTGTTGTGCCAATTCTTGATTAGGTTTTTTTTATCGGAGGATGCAACCTGGATTTTAGCGTCTATACATGAGGCAGTTATGTATTAGCCAATTATGCATTCACCGGAACCTATCAAAAAGGAACGCTCCAAACCATTTTGTATTGAAAGTCCTGGCCGATCACTGGCTAACCATGGGATTCCGATCTATTAAAGCCGCAACGTAAATCCGATTAAAAGCTTGAGAAGCGAATAATTAATTTAAAGGCGATTCTGAGAAATCACCACGCAATGTGCGATAACGTTTTCTGGCTTCGGCGGAGTAAACACTTCCTGGATATTTTCCTAGGAAGTCGCGATAGATCTCCATCGCTTTGTCTTTATTCCTCAACTGGCGTTCGTAGATTTCTCCCTCAAGAAAATACGCATCGTCAGCAAGAACATCATCTGGGTATTCTTTGATAATTTTTTCCAGCAGGGCAAGACTCTCGTTAAACTGTCCTCGTCTCATCCGAAGGTCTGCTTCGAGCCAATAGACGTCATCAAGAATCGATTGGTTTGAAAAAACTGTCTGGGTTTTCGTAGAATCGTTGGTGGTTCCCTTTCCTTCTTTCAAAGCTTGTATTTTTTGAAGGGCTTCATCTTGTTTGT
>CBQWHS010000108.1:0-9283 GCA_967728665.1 uncultured Chryseosolibacter sp.
TGCAGCGCTGTCCGTTACAATTCCAGTTATAATCCCAGGATTTTTTATTCCAGTTACCATTTCTGCCGTTATTGATTTTTCTACCGAAGCTGTTGCAACCATCGTTGACATAAAAGATCAGTGAGTCTGCACGATCGATCACACCTAATTGTACTTCTTGCTTTCCGTGTTCGAGCCGTGAATCTGTTTTTCCATTAATGATCCGTGTCGCTTCAAGTATTATTTTGTCGCCATCGTATCCTGTAACTTTCACAGAACCATTAATGTTGGCAACCATCACGGTATTGTCCGGACTTTTCTTTTCAAAAGAATATTCTTTATTAGTTTTCTCACTGAACTGCTGCGCCATTACCGAAACGGAAAGAAGCGTGAGCAGAATGTTTATGGAGGTTTTCATAAATTCTTAAATTAAAACATCAATTGTCTTTTTAATTCTGTTCTTAACATCATTCGGCATTTTATCAGATTGAATGATCTTCTGTAATTCTTTCACGGAAGATTTTACCTGTAGCTGTGCCATCAACTCTGCCAAAGAAACCTGCACCAGTGGGGAATCTTGTTTCGCTATTGAGCGAACAAGTTCTTCTCTGACGTGGTTATTATGCGCATAAGGCGCAAGTGCATCAAGGGCTGCAAGCCTTACGTTCACATTTGGATCGTTGTTCAATGTTTCCAAAAGTGCGCCTGTAACTTTTTCACTCGCAGCACTCATTTGTTCAGTAAGGCTCACGGCCTTCAGACGATCGGTGACCGATTCTTTCTCGAGTAGCGATAGCATCATCATCTCCTTAAGGTCAGTCACCTGGCTTTTCAATGCTTGTATATCCTGACTTGGAGCGGAAGGTTTAGCAAAATAGCCAATTGCCACACCGATGGCTAGTGTCAGCATCGCGATCGCAAGTTTTGGGGCGAGCTCCGGCCACGTTAACGATGCCCAGAATCCTTTCCACGAAAATCCACTAACTGATTTTTTTTCCAGCGCCAGCATATGATAAAAGCGGTGATCAAGATCCGCTGAGGGAATCGGAGATTGCATCGCATGCAATTGACTATCAAGCATGGCGATCGGTTCCAATTGCTCAAGTGTAATTTCGCCGGTCTCAATCATTTTTTCGATCGCCGCGATTTCCTCAACACTTGCATTCTCGGAATTGTACCTTTCAATCAGCTCGTTAATATTCTTGTTGTTCATAACTATAAATGCTTTTCCAATCCTTTGTAAACCTCTTTCAATTCCTGTAATGCTCGGAACACTTTTACCTTCACTGCGCCTTCGCTGCATCCCAGAATCTCTCCTATTTCTTTATACTTTTTATCCTGAAATTTGCTGAGCATTAAAATTTCGCGTTTGTCTTCCGGCAGTCTGTCCATGGCCATGGAAAGGAGTTTCATTTCCTCATCCTGCTGAAATTCCGTGGCGCGATTTTCATCTGTGCCAAGCTTTTCTTCCCAGTTGTCAAGTGATTCCTTGTACTTCCATTTATTTTTCCGATAATGATCGTGGTTGACATTTCGCGCGATATGAAACATCCACGTTTTGAAATCGCCATCGCCCCGGAAGAGATAGCGATATTTCAGAATTCGGAAAAACACATTTTGCACCAAGTCGTCACACAACTCTACGTCTTTGGTCAGTCCATAAAAAAAGCCAAACAACGGCTTTTTATAGCGCTGAAAAAGAAGGCTCAACTTATCGAGGTCGCCCTCTTTTACCTTGAGCATCAAGGAATTATCCGCCAATGGTTCCAAATCCGGTGTCGTAGTTTTCAAGATGGGAAACCTTCGTTTAGAAGAAAGGTTACAGGAAAGTTATAAAATGTTTGTGGAGCAAGAATGCTGCATAACCGTAAGCCGGATTCAAATTTTAATGCAATTCTATTCAGTTTACCTTGCTGCACTTGCTCTAGATAGGTACGTACTCCGAATAGCGTTCGGCATTCTGCTTTTTGATTTTGTTTCTCTCGACTTTATGGTTTTGTGCTTTTCCAGTTTCCGCTCTATCTTTCTTTAATGAAATCTCTCATACTTCTTGTCGCCACGGTTGTTGTCTTCAACGTCAACAATCCTGTCAAACGCAAACTGGTGTGGTCTGATGAATTCAATTATGAAGGAATACCAGACACCACAAAATGGAATTACGATTTGGGCGATGGATGTCCGAATGTTTGTGGATGGGGCAATCATGAACTGGAATATTATACCAACGACACCAATAATGTAAGGGTCGAAAAAGGCAATCTCATAGTGGAAGTGCGAAAAGAAAATAAGCTTGGAAAGGAATACACTTCCGCAAGAATTGTATCTCGCAACAAAGGAGACTGGACGTACGGCCGTTTTGAAATTCGCGCTAAAATTCCAAGAGGAAAAGGCACGTGGCCAGCAATCTGGATGTTGTCAACGGATTGGATATATGGCGGCTGGCCCGCAAGCGGAGAAGTCGATATTATGGAACATGTCGGATTCGATCCGGGAATCATTCATGGAACAATTCATACCGAAACTTACAACCACCGCAAGCAGACACAGAAGGAAGGAAAGATTTCAGTGGCTGATGCACAAGATGCGTTTCACATTTACATCGTGGACTGGACAAAAGATAAAATGCAATTCTACGTTGATGATAAATTATACCATACGGTTACGCGTGATCCAAAAGACACCTTTAAAGAATGGCCTTTTGATCAACGGTTTCATCTCATTATGAATATTGCCGTGGGTGGCGACTGGGGCGGAGCGCAAGGCGTGGATCCAAATATCTGGCCGCAGCAAATGTTAGTCGACTATGTGAGAGTGTATCAATAATTGGGCATTCGTCATAGATGGGATTGGAGTATCAGGCAATTCAGAAAGGAATCGGGAGATAGGCATTGCCTGGACACCGGGCAAGTGACATAGTCCAATTTCGTCACTTGTCATTGTAATTCATCATTTACCAGTTTACAAGCTTCCGAGCTCTTGCAACTTGTTGCGTTCATTCTGAAGTTCGCGTGAGAGCTTCGTTTGTTTCTCCATCGCCTTGCGTTTATACTCTTCATATTCAACGCTTATACTGTTGGCAAGCTCTTCTTTTTCCGTTAAACTCTTTTTGATCATTCGGATGCTGTATAAAACTCCAGCGATCGCCAAACCGGCAAGCAAGAGAATAACGCCTACCATTCCTGCAAAAAATCCTTTATCAAAGGCGATGCCCAATACCGAAATGTGAGTGCTGGCATACATGACATCCTTCATTGAGTTTTCCTTTGCCTTTAACGCATCAATATTCTGACTCAGTTCTGTTTCAAGACGTTTGATTTCAGCTTTAGAATCGCGAATAGCAGTCTGCTTTGCCGTGACGGAGTCAAGAACAATTTTCCACCAGCTATCTAAAACATTTTCTTTAATCACTTTGTATTCCTGATAGTTCTGCGACTTATTTCGCATCAGCAAATAACGTTCACGTAAAGTTTGATTGTCTGGATTTAAGGCATCGGCAGCTGTCTGGCCGAACGTCAGGGAAAGGGAAAAAAAGCCGATAAGGAATATGAGAACGCGCTTCATAGGGTTTAGTGATTATAATTCTCCGCAATTTAGAATATGATTAACAGGATAGGTAGTGCGATTGTGCTAATGAACTTTACAACGTTTAAACGGTGGTCTTTGTCGACAAATTATAACAGGCGCTTGGCTAAAAAACTTAATTTTTGGGAGAAGTCCGTTTAACAATTAGTTCCGTGTTTTGCACTTGGATCATGCGGCTATAAAGCTCTTTTAAATAAAAATATTCAGTGGATGGAAAAATGCTTTTTCCGATCATTAACGATGTAGAAATCGTGAGCTTATTGCTGCTGTTTTGCATATCAAACAAATAGCTACCGCCCCCATTTGGCAATGAAAGACCAACTTTATCAATCGTGTTTAATATCTCAAAGGATGGATCATATTCCAGGTTTAGAATCATAATGTATTGATGAGGAGTCGCAAAATCAACGGGAAAAAGTCGGTCGTTTGTTTTGAATGGGTTCTCATCCCATTTCTTAAACATGAATGGGTTGAACAATAAGGTCTGTTCGGAGCCTGTGAAGGCATCGAACTCAACCTCTAACTGCTGAATTAACGGCCGGTCAAATTCTTCATTATTTTTCAATTCAAACTTTTTGATTTCGAATCCTCCGAGGTCATTATCCAGCTCATTCGCGTACTCCTGTTGATTATTGTGCCCATAAATCTTCTTTCGAAGAGCAACAGCTTCATACCCGGAGTTCGTGATATTTATCGTTCCTCGAATCTTTCCATCTTTATCCAGCTTAAGATTTACCTGCGCTGTTTCCTTTTTTCTGTCCGACGGCTTTATGTCAACCCAGAGTGAGCCAGATTTTCGCATAACTCTTCCTCGTCCATTCAGACATCGCTCCGGGAGCAAACCAAACGGATAGAAATCATCGGAAGCATCCAGGTAATAAACTTTGTCACCAATATTCACACGCGCGATAACATAGTTGAAATCTGAGATCACGGGATAAAGTTCAATAGCCATTCCGTTGTCACGCGTTGAAATAAGTACTGGCTCAGCATCGATGTCCGCGTATAAGCATGCCGCTACTAGTGATAGGTTTATGTCGGCGATATTGCCAACCTTCTGATCAAACGCTTTCTTAATGCCAAGTTCACTGTAAATCCCGTAAACGTTATTCCATCGATACCAATCGCGAATGAAATTGTAAATTTTCTTTGCCTTAACAAGTGGATCGGTTTCCGTTCCAATCACATCGTCAATATGGCCGTCCAATATATCTTTACCCCGCCTTATCTGTATGCCGAATTTTTGATCCGCTGCTAATTCCTGTTCTGCATCCTTCCACGTCTTTGTAACTTTATCAACGCGACCATCAAAATATCGGATCTCTGAAAGTTCAAAATTGAGACTGGACAAAAAATTCGATGGCGCAGTCATGTATTGCTCAACTTTAAATGCAGGAATATCTTTCATCGCATATTTGCTAAGAATACATTCCGCGACATTACCACCACCTGGAGTGAAACAATCGGTAACGCGGGTACCTTCTTCTTTAACTAATTTCAAATAACCACGGAGTGAGATATTATAGTTGTAATTTCCTGGGATCTCAGTCCAGTATTCGCTGTACACCTTCGGAAGTTCGCTTTGAAATTCCCATGATCGCCAATTGAAGATGAAAGGTGATTCAAGTTTATATTGATATTCGATTACACTGCCCTCCTTCACATTTGGAATAGCAAATTTTTTAAGGTCGCGATACTTACTGAGATTTTCAGTGAATACTTGTTTAGTATCCAATGGAAATTCATTCAAAATCCCATTCACCAAATTAAACGAACTTGCTTTTACTGAAATCAGCGATTCCGACACCCGGTCGTTTTTACGAAGCGGAATTTCTATATCCGCTAATGAGGACGCACCTTGCTTTAGAATTTTTATTTTGACATGATATTCAAAAATCAGGTTGTGGCTATTATTATTATCAATGTACGTTTCGCCAAATTCATTGAGCACCACAGCCTCGGCAGTTGAATCTTTCTCGTAATTCTTCTTTTCAATTTCGCGATAAGTTGCCTTTCCAAAAGGGAATCCATGATCCTGCGCAAACGACAAAATGGAAATTGACAACATGAACGTAAGCAAAATTAATCCTCGGGCCATAGGATAGGGGTTTGTTTTGGTTAGGTGAAGTATAAAAATAAAAAAAGCAGCGATAAATATCACGAATATTCTAACACAGGTATTAATAGTCATTGTTTCGTCTTACTATCTTGGGCTTTTGAAATTGAATGAAGATTGGATTGCTATCAGACACGCACAGTTACCTTGACGCTAAAGTTTTTTCGTATTTCGAAAACTGCGATGAAGTCTGGCATGCAGGAGACATCGGTGATCTGGCCGTTGTGAATGAATTGGAAAAATTCAAACCAATCCGTGCGGTTTACGGCAACATTGATGAACGTGAAATTCAAAACCGGTTTCCTGAAAACTTAATCTTTACATGCGAAGGACTAAAAATCCTGATGACACACATTGGCGGGTCGCCACCAAATTATAATCCACGAGTAAAAAAATTATTAACGAATGAAATGCCTGACATTTTTATTTGCGGGCATTCGCATATTTTGAAGGTGCAAAGAGATAAGGCGTTTAAAAATATGTTATATATGAATCCCGGTGCGGCAGGCAACCACGGATTTCATCACATGAAAACACTGCTGCGTTTTGACATCGCTGATTCTGAAATAAAAAATCTTGAAGTGATTGAGCTCGGCAAACGAGGGCAGCTCATTCAGTAATCAAAATCGATAACGGACGGCGAACGTACTGCCTGTGGAATGAAACGATACGCTTTGCTCTTCAAGGTAACGGTTATATTTTTTCTGACCTTTTTTCCAAAGAATAATTCCAGGAACTAACATTCCAACACCCGCCTCGATCAAATAAATTCCAGCCATCATCTTCCCGTATTCAGGTTCCTGCGTCACTTGCCCGTTGGCAATTACTTCTCCTTTACGGGCATCAGTGAAAACAATTACTCCGGCAAAACCAGCAACGAGCCCGCCAATCGTTAAGGCTCGACCAATATTTCGCTGGCGCAATCCGCGAGGTTTTGGATTAGATTTAAATGAGTACTGATGAGTGGTCGAAACGGAAATATTTTCATCATTGACGAAAGAACTGACCCTCTCCTGTCCACGCGTTTGAGAACAGAAGAACAACATGGTCGCAAATATCGCCACGTATTTCATTATCGAGGGCTTTTAAGAGTTGATATGTTAAACGTATTGGTTCAACATTACTGGCATGACCAACATAAGAATGTCTTCACTCTTATCTTTCTCTGCAGGTAAAATCACACCAGCTTTGTTTGGTGCCGACATGGTTAACTTGATTTGATCAGAATCCATGTTCGTCAGCATCTCAACAATAAACTTTGCGTTGAAGCCGATCTCGATGTCTTCACCTTCGTGTTCGCAAGAGAGTCTCTCATTTGCCTCATTCGAAAAGTCAAGATCTTCTGCAGAGATCTGAAGCTCGCTACCGGTAATCTTTAGACGAACTTGGTGTGTTGTCTTATTGGCATAAATCGAAATACGTTTTAACGCACCCAAAAGATCGGTGCGGCTGATAGTCATCTTTATGTTATTGACAGAAGGAATCACATTTTCGTAATCCGGGAAACGCTCATCGATCAGGCGGCAGATCATTCGAATATTTCCAAACTTGAAAAATGCATTCGACATATTGAAATTAAGGCTAACCTCAGTATTTTCTGACGGCAACGTAGCTTTCAAAAGGTTTAACGCTTTGCGCGGAATTATTATCGCGTTGCCATTATCGGATTTTACATCCGTTCTTCTATAACGAACCAAACGATGTCCGTCTGTTGCAACAAATGTTGTGTTTTTATCGCCGAGGTTCACATAAACACCTGTCATTGCGGGACGAAGTTCGTCATTGCTTGTCGCGAAAATTGTATTGTTTATTGCGCGACCGAGTACATCGGATGATACCTCTGCCGTGAAATCATTGGAAACCGATGGTACTTTAGGGAAATCCGTAGCATTCTCTCCTGATAATTTATATCGCCCATTGTCCGAAATAATTTCGATGCTATAGGTCGATTCATCGATAGAAAATGTGACCGGTTGTTCTGGTAAATTCTTTAGCGTGTCGAGTAATATTCTGGCAGGCACTGCAATGCTTCCCTTTTCCTTCGACTCCACCTGGAGTTCGGTGATCATGGAAGTCTGAAGATCAGATGCCGTAACGGTCAAACCACCTTTCTCCAATTCAAACAGGAAATTTTCAAGTATCGGAACAACCGGATTGGTTGTAATCACACCGTTGATGTTTGAAAGCTGTTTCAGCAGGTATGAGGAGTTTACAATAAACTTCATTCGGCAAAAGTGGTTTTAGTTAGGGGGGTAAAGTTATAAAGAAAACCGAATTTTAAAACCCGGGATTTGAAGACAAAATTTTATTTATGAGCGATTTAAACAACACCGCAATGGGTGAGAACAAAACTTACAATCTGCTCATTTTCAAATGCTTATTAGGAGAATCTCAAAACAGAACTATTTCGCTTTAAAAAAAGACTTTGGGCGAACGATCTGTTGAATCTTGATTCGGCTAAACAACACTCCATCCTCGTTTTGAATAATACCAGGCACGGTACTTCCAACTTCCCTGAAAAGGTTTAATGCATATTCTTTTTTCCCGATGTCAAACGCCCGGATGGTCATGAATGGCTTTTCCGCTTTCAGGCTATCAACTGTTGTCCCCCGTTCCAGAAATTCGTTGGCCGTGAGCAATGATACGTTGTCCAGGAACGTATTTAGCTTGGCTGTATCGGTTTTTGTCAGCCCTTCCACACCAAAGAGATTATTTTGCAACGCAACGGAAAAGTTTTCGTCGGGCTTATCCGGAAACTCTACAGCAAGTCTCTCAAAGTTTTGCCAGTTGAATGCGAAGACAAGTTTATCCCGCCACTGGTTTTCTGTTAACTCCATAATACCACTCACATACACGCGGTATCCTGGAATCGTCATCACATATATATCATTACTTCCCACTGCTTCAAAGTAAGCTTTAGTCTTTGTTTCATTTCCACCGGCGATGAATTCCTGTTGAAGCTGCTCTCCGTAGTACAACGAAACTTTTACCCCGTTTTCAATTAGAAGATTTTTTATTGAGTCGCGCGCAGCTGTCGCAACTGGGCGCTTCGGTTCTGCTTGCTGAAGTGTTGCGAACAGTACCTGTACCATATTGCGATCTGCATTATAATTTCCGTTGACTTTCCATCGTGATCCATTGAACGCCAATTCCACTTTTTTCGATTTGGATTCAAACGTCACTTTGTTGACCGACTGATAATCCGGCAAACGAAATAATGTCTTATCAACAACAGCATGCTTTTCGCGATGGCCAAGCCAATAAACGATTGCTGTGCCGATGAGCAGCACAACGAGTAGTATCGCCTTTTGTTTATTTCTTTTTTCCATTATCCAAAAGAAGCATATCGTTTTTTTCTAAGCCAGCTGCGGATCACGCCATAGATCGCCAACAAAACCAGGGGCATAACAAGGTTGATAACCTGCCACTTCTCTTTTTCATTTGCGATTTTTTCTTTGTCCAATGGACGCAACTTGATTTCCTTGTTTCGAGCTTTTATCAATCCGTTTTCATCAGCCAGGTATGCCACCATATTCATCAGCAGGTCTTCATTTGCAAATGTATAGCCCGTGGCCGGATCAAAACCAAGTGGTTGAGGTTGCTGCG
>CBQWHS010000109.1:0-9232 GCA_967728665.1 uncultured Chryseosolibacter sp.
GGATTCGTTGAATGATCATCAACCAAGATGACTTCAAAATTCTTGTAGCTTTGATGAGACAACGATGAAACAAGGGTATACAGATGATCTCCCTCATTCCTGAATGGAATAATCACTGATAAGAGTGGCGTTGCCGATGGAGGGGACGTTTCGTGAGTTCGGCTGATCGCCTTTTGCCAGCCAATCCGTAACAAGAGCACGGCCAAAGCGTAAGTGATCAAAACAAAACTTACAATCATCTTGATGCAATTTCTATAATTTCAGGATGCTACCTATCTTGTTGCAGTGGGAAAAGTTATAAAAGAGAAAATCATTCTTGGTCTGGATCCAGGTACAACGGTCATGGGATATGGCGTGATTTCCATCAAGGGATCGAAAATCGGACTGATGCAATTCGGAGTAATTCATTTAAGCAAATACTCAGGATACGAAATAAAATTGAAAAAAATATTTGAACGTGTGTTGAACCTCGTGGACGAGTTTCATCCTGACGAAGTTGCCCTTGAAGCTCCTTTTTACGGCAAGAACGTTCAGTCAATGCTCAAACTCGGACGAGCTCAAGGAGTTGCCATGGCGGCAGCGTTGTTTCGCGACATCCCCATTATTGAATATGCGCCTAAAAAGATTAAGCAGTCTGTCACAGGAAATGGAAACGCATCCAAAGAACAGGTTGCAAAAATGTTGATGACTTTGTTGAGCATTAAGGAATTACCAAAACTGCTCGACGCAACGGATGCGCTGGCGGTTGCCTTGTGTCATCATTACCAAAAGGGCAAAATCGAAAAACACGTCGGCTCATGGAATGAATTCCTGAAAGAAAATCCCAAGAGGGTTAAGCAATTGTGAATACCAAAGGTCATACACTCATTCTTTTAACAAACCATTTTCCGTTTGGCACCGCCGAATCTTTTATTGAGCACGAAATTCCATTCCTCTCCAAGGCTTTCGATCGCATTTTCATCGTCACGAAAGACGTTGACTCAACTATAATACGTCAAACTGGAGAAAATATAGAGGTGATTCGAGTGAATCCAAAGAGCAGCCTGAAGGAATTATTCAGCAGCATCTTTCTCTACCTGAGGTTTTTAAAAAAAATTGTCGGCTTTATTTTTCAGGAAGTTGCCTTCATCAGGAAAAATAAAATATCCCTTTACGAAGCAGGCCAAGTAATGATGCATGACCTGACGAAAGCTTTGATCTATGGACGTCACGTCGGACGCGTTATACACAACCATCAACTGAATAATGTTACATTATACTCTTACTGGCTGACGTCAAGCGCACTTGCGACACTTTTTGTTTCACCAGCTTCAAAGATTCGCTGTCGAGTCAGCCGCGCGCATGGAGGCGATGTGTACGAGGTCAGGAATTCATTGCGTTACTTAAGCTTTCGATGTGCATTGGCAAAAAATCTCACGCGCATTATCACAATTTCGGAAGATGCCAGGCAACACCTGATTGAAGTGACTGGAAAAAAATATTCCAACAATATCAAGGTCTCGCGTCTTGGAACAGCCTCGCCTCAACGAATCCCGGAAACGATACTTCATGAACCATTTGTGTTAGTAAGTTGCTCTTTCATGGTTCCGGTTAAACGAATTCACCTAATCATTGAAGCATTATCAACAATAAACGACATCAACATTCGATGGATTCATTTCGGTGACGGGCCATTGAAACCAGATTTAACAAACATGGCTGAAAAAATGCTTTCTATAAAACGAAACATTTCGTTCGAACTACGGTCTAGTCTTTCCAATCAGGAATTAATTCGATTCTACGAGCATAATCAGATTCATCTTTTTATCAACGTCAGTTCCTCCGAAGGGATCCCGGTAAGTATTATGGAGGCTCAATCATTTGGAATACCCGCTATCGGTCCAGCCACCGGTGGTGTTCCCGAAATAATCTCCGACACCAACGGAATGTTAATTTCTCAACAAGCCAATCCATTGGAAATCGCAAGTGCTATCAGACAAATATTGACATTACCACCAGCTGCTTATTTTGCCATGCGAGAAAATGCCCGAAGAAACTGGCAAATGAAATTTAGCGCCGACCAAAATTTCCCTAGTTTTGTGTCCGAAATCTTATCCGAAGAAAACAAACCTGATAAATGAAATTTGACCCTGCGATTCTTGAGTACATTGAAGGTAAAAAGTTTTCAAACAGTCTTCTTATTCCCTACAACTATAAACAGGCGATTCCATCGCGGGTGAAATTTCTTACAGATTTAGCTCAAGGTAAGAGGATTTTACATCTCGGGTGTCTTGATCATCTCCCGCTTATCGACGACAAGGTCGCCAGAGGCCAGTGGTTGCACAAAACTCTATCCGAAAGTGCCAGCGTTTGCCTAGGGATAGATATAAATGAGGAAACTAAAAACTATGTCGAGAAGAAATACGGATTCACAAATATTGTTTTGGGAGATTTTACAAAACAAAAGCTTGATTCCATTGCGAGTCAACAATGGGACTTTGCAATTCTAGGCGAAATTCTGGAACACATCGACAACCCTGTAGCTTACCTCGAAGCAATTCGGACGCTCTACAAAGGAAGCATCGAACGCATTGTCATTACGGTTCCGAATGCGTTCACCCAGACAGCATTTCGAATGGCAAGGAAATCATCTGAATTAATTAATTCGGATCACCGATATTGGTTCACACCTTACACCTTGGCAAAAGTCATGTTTCATGCCGGATTGAAATTTGAAAATATGTATTTCGCTAACCGTGTTACGCTGCCAATGACGCAACTTGCCTGGAATAAAATTCTTAAAACAATCGGACAGGAGCCAAAATATAATTTCACCTACGCCTCTTCGATTGTCGGGATCGCCTCGTTATAATGAAAAAGAAAGCGCTCGTCCTGGTCTTCAGTAATCTTAAACACGATGCGCGCGTGTCACGGCAAGTACAGTGGCTGAGCAAAATTGCGGATACAACTGTTGTGTGTTTTGACTCCGATCATATTCCCGAAACTAGAATAATAAAAATCAAGCAAACAGCACTGACACCAATTCGAAAAGTGTGGCTAGCAACACTCCTTTTACTAACGCGATTTAGAAGTGCCTATAATGTCTTCCATGATTACAGTTTTCTAAAAAAGGAATTTCAAAACGAGCACTTCGATTTGATTGTCGCAAATGATATCGATACCCTTCCCCTGGCATTTCTCCTGACTTCGCGAGGAAAAATAA
Organism: uncultured Chryseosolibacter sp.; assembly: GCA_967728665.1. Taxonomy (GTDB): domain Bacteria; phylum Bacteroidota; class Bacteroidia; order Cytophagales; family Cyclobacteriaceae; genus Chryseosolibacter. Next base: position 3,203 of record CBQWHS010000109.1, read on the forward strand.
TTTTTGACGCTCATGAATATGCGCCTCGACATTTCGAGAACAACAAAACCTGGAAGTTCTTCTTTCAACCTTTTAATATTTATCTTTGCAAAACATTCATCCCACGGGTTGCCGCCATGCTTACTGTTGGCGGTGGACTAGCTCGGGAGTATGAAAAGGAATTTGGCGTCAAGCCAGTTGTCATTACCAACGCCACATCATTTCACTCACTGGAGCCATCCAAGATTTCTCCAAACACGGTTCGATTAATTCATCACGGCATCGTCAACAAGTCGCGCAGACTTGAGCTTATGATTGAAATGATGCGCCACCTGGATGATCGTTTCACACTCGATATGATTTTAATGACTTCCGACTATGCATCATCACAAACGCGGACTTATATCGATCAGCTGAAACAAAAAGCGAACGAAGATGCCAGAATCAAAATTTTGCCAGGCGTGAAGAGTCATCAAGTTGTCAGCACAATTCATTCGTATGACATAGGTGTTTTTATTATCCCCCCGGTTAATTTTAACTATGCGAATACGTTGCCGAATAAATTATTTGATTTCATCCAGGCACGTCTCGGGATTGCAATCGGTCCCACGCCAGAGATGGCCGCCATCGTAAATCAATACCAAATTGGCGTGATTGCAGACTCGTTTGATCCAAAAGCACTCGCTCAAAAACTGAATGCACTCACCAGCGAAGAGATTTTTCGCTTCAAGCAAAATGCGAATAACGCTGCTGTCGAAGTCAACGCAGAAAAGAATCAACAGATATTTAGCGACCTTGTGACCAAACTGCTAAACGCCTAACAATGGGAATCGTCGTACGCCAAAGTGTCCTAACTTCGATCATCTCCTATGTCGGCATTGTCGTTGGCTATGTAAACTTACTCTATCTCTACCCGAAATTTTTAAATCTCCAGCAAATTGGCTTGTCGCGTACCATTCAAGACGCTGCGATTTTGATGACACCTTTTGCAACTTTCGGACTTGCCCAAAGTATAGTACGTTTTTTACCACAACTTTCTGACGACAAAAAAAAGGCGGGTAATTTCTTCGGCTTCATTCTCTTTCTCAGTCTTGTAACCTATGGTATCTTCCTATTGGTTTTCTTCCTTTTAAAAAATGAAATCATATTGCTTTTCGCATCAAAGGCTTCCGATGTAATTGATTATATCGGTTTGATTTTGTGGCTAACGTTTTTTTTGCTTGGACTAACATTACTAGAACAATACGCCCGATCGTTACTCAAGGCCGCGTTTCCTGCCTTTCTTCGCGAAGTAGTGCTCCGTATACTGCAAAGTGCCCTTGTGTTTATGTATTTCTCTAAACTGATATCCTTCGATCAGTTCTTGTTGCTATCGGTACTCATTTATACATTGCTGTTGGCATCACTTGTATTATACCTGTTAAGCCTTGGTCACTTCCGTTTATCCTTTGCATGGAACACAATTCCTCGTGATCGCGTGAAAGAAATTTTGGTTTTCAGCAGTCTTAGTTTTATTGGCACAAGTTCAATGATCCTGGTTGGAAAAATGGACAGCGTAATGGTTGCCGCGATGCTTGGATTAGAATCTAACGCGCTTTATACAACGGCATTCTACATGGCCACCGTTATTGAAATTCCGAAGCGTGCCCTTTCGACAATCGCCTCACCATTGATTGCCAAATCTTTTGGAAAAAATGATCTAAAAGAAATACAAGAGTTATATCGAAAAACTTCCATCAATCAATTTATCATCGGAGCATTGTTGCTGGTTGGCGTTCTTTCAAATTTTTCAAATATTTTCGACCTCATGCCCAAAGGAGATCTTTACCGGGCTGCACAATATGTTGTGATGATCGTGGGCTTTGGGAAACTCATTGATATGGCATTCGGACCGAGCAGTGAAATTATCGGACTCTCGAAACATTATTGGTTTAACCTTGTCGTGATATCATTGCTTGCCGCGACCACTATCACAGCAAATTACGTATTGATTCCAAGCATGGGCATTAACGGTGCAGCCTTCGGATCCCTGATCGCACTCGCTCTTTACAACATTGTAAAATTTGTTTTCATCTGGTATAAACTTGGACTTCAACCATTTTCAATTGCCACGATCAAGGTAATGGCAATCACGACGATCACGTTGCTTATTGGTTTATACCTGCCCAAACTTTCTAACACTTTTATTGACATTGGCTACCGCTCAACCATGGTGACCGTGACTTATGGATCACTGATTTTATGGTCAAAATCATCCGACGATGTCGGAAAGATATTTAAACTTGTTATAGAAAAAATTGGTTTTGAAATAACCCCGAGGAAAAAAAAGTGAGAGGGCCTTCAAATGCTTTGCGAACAGAGAATCAGTTCGTATGTTGCAAAGATGATATTACATTCAATCCTAAAAAAACCAATTAGATCCTGTTCATTACAGATCCTTATAATAGTCACTTAGTACTATGTCGATTACTAAAATCCTGATAAACATTGTGTTACAAGCAGGGATTAGGTCTAATTGAAATACATCATTACACGCATAAAATTTTGGAATTTATCGGAACGAGGTAAGGCTGTACTGAAATGCGTGTTAACTTCGCACGATAGCCTTATATGCGGTATCTCCTGTCGATAATAATTCTGCTCTCTGTATTGTCGGCGCATTCACAATCTTTCACGATCTACAATTATTCAATCGACCAAGGCCTGCCCAGTTCAGAAGTCTATGAAATATTTCAAGACTCAAAAGGATTTCTCTGGTTCGCTACGGACAATGGCGTTGCCAAGTTTGACGGCAGTCGAATGGAGGTGTTTCATTCGAAAGAGGGATTGACAGATCCAGTAGTGTTTAGTTTTTTTGAAGACCACAAAAAACGTTTGTGGTTTAGAACATTTTCCGGTGTGTTGTGCTACATGGAAAATGATGAAATCAAAAAATTTAAATACAACGACAAAATCGACAAAATCGCTTCCTTTAACAACAAGGCCATTTTTGATTATGTTGTTAATGAAAAGGATGAATTATGGTTCACATGCGGTGAGCAGATCGGTGTTATTGATTCTCTCGGAAACTTAACCTCATCGTTCGAGAAAGACGACGGCGTTTATTTCAAGACCATAGGAAATCACTTCATCAAGGGAGTATGCAATCATAGCATGCATAGGTTGGGTAAATACCTGCCGATATCGTCTGTGATCATTGATAAAAAGGTTTTTTCTGTTACACTTGGCGATCATCCCTATGTAAATAGGGTGATACGTGCGATAAGGTGGAAAGGAAAAGTGTATCTCTCTCTCAATTATGAGGTATTCGTTTATGATGGTAAAGAGCTAAAAAAAGTATTATCCGCAGATTATCCAGTAATTGATCTCTCGGTAGATCAACAAGACAATCTATGGGTTGGATATCTCAACGGCGGAGCAGAGCGCTTTTCAACAGAATCGATGAAGCCGTCGTGGAAACCGGAATTCTTAAAAAATCGTAGTGTAACAACAGTGATCGAAGATCAGGAGGGAGGTCTGTGGTTTTCGACATTGGAGAAGGGTGTTTATCATGTTCCAAACCTGATGATTGAACATTTTGAGCTTCCGAACAACGCCCGTATTCGTGGCGTAGTCAACCTTGACGATAAAGTTATCGTCGGCGATCAGGCTGGGAATTTCATAAAGATAGAAACGAAAAGTAAGAGCGTCAGCCAATTTAAGAAGCTGAACGACCCACTCATCTCGCTATTTCGCAATGGCGACAACGTCTTTCTTTCGACGAACAGCAGCGTAAAAGTTTTCGATACGCAATTCAATATTAAGAATCTTGTATATGCTGTTGCGAATGATTATACCTCAGATAAACAAGGCAACACGTGGGCGTTTGGCGGGTACCGGCTGATCAAATTTGACCCCAAGGGGAAGGTATTATCCTACGATACCATCGCTCTCCCCTATCGGGCTATTCACCTGGAAGACTCGCTCCTATTTTTAGGGGAGCGAACTGGGCTTCACATTCGAAATAAAAAACGCGATTTAGTGTGCGTCGTTGAACAACTCTCCGATATCAAGATTGCGGACATCAAACGGCTGAATGATTCTACTTTACTGATCAATACTATTGGAAGAGGATTCGTGCTCATGAATCCAAGGACATTAAATTTTCGAATTTTTAATTCAAAACATAATTTTATTGCAGATCATATTTATTCGTCACTCATCCTCGACAATCAACTGTGGCTCGGAACGGAAAAGGGTCTTGTAAAAATTCAGATTGATGAACTAAAGAAAAACAATTTCAACTTCGAATACCTCACGCGCAAGAGTGGTCTGATCAGTGATAAAATTGACTTCCTGATGAATGTGAATGACGAATTATGGGCATTTTCTGAAAATCACTTTACTGTTGTTCCGAAGGCATTTTCAAAATTCGCAAATGAGAAACCTTTGTTCTACATCCACTCAGTAAAAGTCAATGACGCAGCCATTAAGCGTGACACATTACTACACCTTAATCATGACCAAAACAATATCCAGGTAGACTTTGGGCTAATATCTTTTAATAATCAAAATATTTTGATCCGGTATCGCCTTGCCGACACTGAATCCTGGATCAACACCACAGATAAAGACCTTCTGTTTCTCTCGCTGGCACCTGGACAATATAAACTCGAAGTAGAGTATTCAACAGACAATGTTCATTGGGAATCCGCTCTTCCCGAATTGCAGTTTGCGATTGGCTTGCCTTGGTGGAGAAAATGGTATGTGCTTACAATATTCCTCATCGCGATTATCGGGCTCGGTTATCTTTACCTTCGTTATCAACAATCGATTTTCAAACAACGCAATCACTACCTGCGGATCATCAACGAACACCAGCAAAAGCTTCTTCAATCTGAAATTGTTACACTCGAGCGTGAACGCAATAGGATTTCAAAGGAGTTACATGATCGTGTCGGAACGAATCTCTCCGCTATTAAACTTACGGTCAATCAGATTCTGAAAAATCATTTCGAACCTTTAACCGAAGAAATTGAAGAGCAATTTCAAGTAGCCATCCAGGAAATTAAAGACATTATCTATGGCCTTACTCCTCCGGGACTTGAGCGATATGGACTATTGACAGGACTAAAAAATTATGTTGGAAAACTTACAAAATCAATTCCGCTCAATATTTCATTAAAGACCTTCGGTGACGAACCTTCGCATTATGAATTGAATATTATCGTTTTTCGTGTAATCCAGGAATTGCTATCAAATAGCATCAAACATTCTTATGCGCGAAATGTCACCATTCACATAAACTCTTTCGAGGATATGCTGAACCTGATATATGAAGATGACGGCATCGGCTTTTCATATAACCCCGAGCAAAGCGGACTCGGCCTCGACAATATTGAGGCGCGAATTCGTTCAATCAATGGCACACTAAAATTTGAATCAGGTAAATTTGGAATTTCATATACAATTGACATACCGATAAACATAAACAAGGAGGCTGTGTGATACGAACTGTACTAGTTGACGATCATAAATTATTCTGTGACGGACTTGAGCGAGTCTTAAACGATTCAGGTCAATTTACCGTTATAGAAAAATTCTACAATGGCAATTCGCTATTGGAAAAAATGAATTCACTGCAGCCAGACTTGCTGATTATCGACGTTGAAATGCCCAACATCAATGGCTTTGACACAATCAAAAGAATTAGATCGAATAACAATTCATCGAAGATTGTAGTCTTGAGCATGCATGAGGAAAATATTTATTCTCAGGAAGCATTTATGCTTGGCGCGGATGGGTATCTGAATAAGTCGATGGAAAGTCGACAGCTGATTGATTCACTTCAGAAAGCTTGTGATGGTGAACGTCTATTTCCCGCTGCCGCGATGACGACAAAAATCGAGACACCTTTTTCTGATCGGGAGCACGAAATATTAAAACTTATTGGATCAGGAAAAACAAGCGAACAGATTGCTGAACGACTAAAAATTTCGCACCTGACAGTGAAAGCTCATCGACGAAACATGATGCGAAAACTAAACGTGAACAATGCCGCGGAATTAATTT
>CBQWHS010000110.1:0-9213 GCA_967728665.1 uncultured Chryseosolibacter sp.
GGAGCTTTGTCAAGTTTCAACTCAATTGCAAACGATCCGGTGGATTGATCTGTTCCCTCGGATTTCCGTGTCACTGAAGCACTGTACGTTTTGCCTGGTTCTGCATCCGTGCTGATTGTTGCCCGGTCACCCAACGAGATGCCCGACCATTCTTTGTCGCTCACGCCAATTTTCAACAACCAATTATTTTTGCTTGCACCGTTTGTTTGAAACACTGACGTTCCCGATTGAATCACCTGACCTTCGCTGGCAAGCTTACGCAACACATAGCCATCGCTCATAGCACGAATTTCAGAATAGGACCGGTTAAACTTTGCAGCGTCATATTGTTGAGCCGCGACATCCGCTCCCGTTTTTGCATTTTGAAATTGTTCTAACGTAGCAACGCTGTCTTTGTACAAGTTGGTCACTCGTTCCAAGTCACGCGTTGCTTTTTCGTTTGCCAACCGCGCTTGTGCTACTTGTGCATCGATCTCTGTTAAATTAAGTTTTGCAAGCAGTTGACCTTTATGAATCCGGTCTCCTTCTTTCACAAATATTTTTTCAATAACACCACCCGTTTTGAATGCAAGATTCGTTTCGTCATCCGTTGTGAATTGCCCGGAAGCGTTGACCTGACCACGGAATTCGGACTGTTGTAATTTTAAGACTTGCACCGGAATTTGCTCTGGGTTTACGATCGCTTTCTTATTCTTGCCTTCGCTGGTGCTGCAAGATTGCGTCACCCATGCTCCGGCAATGATCGAGAGAATGATAAGGTTTTTCATATCAGTTAGTTTTGAGATTTTTTATTGGTTGTTGAGAGGATAGGAAGAAGTTTCGCGTTCATAATTCGCTTGCGCGGAAAGAACGCGATATTGATTTATGGTGACGTTTAGTTGCGCTGAGGTGAGTTGATTACGCGCGTCAATCGTTTCGATAAATGTATTAACGCCTTCTTTGTAACCTTTTTCGATCAGCCGTTGATAACTCTGCGCAGCTTCAAGTTGTTTCAGTGCCGATTGATAATTTTGGACTGCTGTCGCCACGCCATTTCGTACAACTTGTGCGCTCATGTTCAGCTGTTGCGATACAAGGTTGTAGTTCAACTCCGTGAATTTTCTATCAAGCTGGGCACGGTGAATTTTATTTCGGTTCGTAAACCCAGCAAACAGTGGCACGTCTAGTTGTACCCCTAGCAAATAGTATCGCGAATGACTGTTGAATTTCCAATCCTGGTATTGTGATCCGAGATCAACAAAACCACTCACACGTGGTGCCCAAAATAATTTATTCAGCTTCACAACACTTTCGTTCACTGCAATCGCTCCGCGCAATTGTTTGAGTTCCTCTCGTTGTTGAATGTTGGCATCAGCCGGAACTGTGTTCAGTGATTGTATTTCTGTTGCCGCGCTGTAATCGGTTACAATTTCTGCATGGGAATCTCTATTCAACAAAAAATTAAAATAGAGCTGCGAGTTCTCTGTCTGTTTTTCTGCTTCTAGGATTTGAGAGTTCATATTTTCAATTTCACTCTCTGACCGAAGAATATATGCGTAAAGACCTTTGCCACTTTTCAACAATGATTCATTCACTCTTTTACTTTCGTTGGCGCGAACTAACGCATTTTTATAAATGGTGATCGCTTCCCTTGCGCTGAGGTAATTGAAGTATGATATTTTAATATTTTTGATAAGCTCGCGCTTGTAAATTTCTTGTTCGAACTCTTGCAAAACAGCTTGCTGTTCCTGAATTTTTTTGTTGTAAATAAGATCTGTGTTGATAATCGGCACAGAGGTTCTCACTTTCAAATCATAAAAATTATGAGGAAAGAAATTTTGCTCAACGTTAGCGATCTGCGGAAACTGATTGCTCTCGGTAAGTTGATTGAGCGTACTGTAAACTGGATTTAGAAGGTCACCGACTGGAAGCGAAATACTGCGACCACCTTTTCCGCTTGTGTAGTTTCCAATGATTCCAACAGAAGGCATGAACATTCCATTGGCGATCTTCAAAGAGGTCATCGCCTTCTCAAGGCCGATTTGTTTTTGCTGAAGAACAAGATTGTTTTTTAATCCTTCCTGAATGTAGAAGTCAAGCGGTGTTTGCGCAACGGCCTCCATCAAAGAAGCGACAGCTGCAAGAGCAATAAAAGTTAATTTGGTAATCGGTGTTCTCATAATGAACAGTGTTTAGTGACAGGGCAAAAAATTTTATTTTTTTAATTTCTCAAGCACACTTATGAAAGTGTCGAATGTATGTGTAACAAGTGAATCAAGATCGGGTGTAATCTTTTTGGCTTCGGCCACGTGCTCAAGATGTCCACTGATCCGAAGTGCGCACATTCCATGCATCGTTGACCAAATCATAAACGCAAGTCCGTAAGGTTCGAGATTTTGAAAGTGGCCATGCTGCTGGCAATCCAGAACGGTCTTATGTAAGACATCGAATGCTCTATCTCCTTCGTCCCAATTTTCATCGTAGCAACTTGCAACATGTTTCATTGCGTCTTCCAACACAAAAATAAGATTGTACATATCGGGTTGCTCCATCGCGAATTTGATGTACGCTTTGCCCATACCTTTCAATCTTTCAAACGGATCGGCAAGAGTCGCCGTCACACTGAGATACTCCACTAACATTTTAAAACCATCCTGATGCAACGCGTGCATGATCTCATCCCGATCCTTGTAATACAGGTAAACTGTTGCGGGACTGTATTCAATTTTTTCTGCGATGTTCCGAATCGATGTCGCCTCGTAACCTTGCTCAGTGAACAATTTTTTTGCTGCCTCAAGAATCTCTTTCTTCAGTTCTTCTTTATGTCTTTCCTTGCGTTCAGCGACCCCCATGGATTTTTTGTTTACAACGTAAAGTAACTAAACAGTGTTTAGTAAATAAAACAAGTGAATAGAAAAAATATGTAACTGATTGATAATCAACGATAATATTTTATTCTATTCGCAAAGATTTCCCTGCATTCTGGCTTTCAACTCGCCTAAGCTGACTTAAAATTGGAAACACCAAAGTCAGAAAAATGTCGATAAGTGTGACCACAAATGGCAGTGGTTGAATGGGAATTGCTTCAAGGGAGTCAATGATTTCATATCATTCGAAACTGCAAGGCGACTTTTGGAATTTTATTGAACAGTTGATTTCGTAATTCGTTTGCTTCTTCCAATGCGCGTTTGCCTGCGGCTGTCAGCAAGAAAATTCGCTTTCTTCTCCCGCCTCGCTCTTGTGTCGGATCGCTCATTTTGGAAGTGACATAGCCCTTATCTTCGAGACGCGTCAATACGGCATGCACCGCGCTAATGTTCAAGCTTCTTCCGGCTTGCTGTTCAATCGCATCCATCACGCCAACGGCGTACGCTTCGGGATAAAGAATTCCGACAGTCAATAAAATAAGTTCTTCAAGTTCGCCAATGTATGATCCTTTCATATATAAAAATTCAAAACACTTATTCAGTTTTCAATACTTGTGCTGGATTAGTATTCGCGGAACGAATGCCTTGATATAGAATTGTCGCCACTGCAATAACAACAGCGCTTCCACCCGCCAACACGAACAACAATAAATTAATCGGCACCTGGTATGCGAACGTTGCAAGCCATTGTTTTAGCAAAAAGTATGCGACCGGAAATGCTACAAAGTTTGCGATGACAACCAAGACGAGAAAATTCTTGCTGAACAACATAAAGATCTCTTTGTTAGAGCTGCCCAGTACTTTTCGAATGCTCATTTCTTTCTTGCGTTGCTCAGCAGTATATGTCGATAAACCAAACAAGCCAAGACATCCGACAAGAATGGACAATCCAGAAAAAATTCCAGCAATTCTACTTTGCTTCTTTTCCGTGATGTAAAGATTTTCTAATTCCTGGTTCAAAAAGAAATATTCAAAAGGCCAGCCTGGCATTTGAGCCTTCCATTGTTGAGCCAGGAATGCGATGGTTGACGGAGTGTCTTCCTGCTTTATTCTCACAGCCATGTATTTAATAAATAGATTGAACGCGTTGGGATTTAAATTTAGGTCGAGAACGATTGGACGAATTGGTTGGTGACGGGAAGTGAAGTTGAAATCTCTCAGTACGCCAACAATTTTTTTGTTCGCCCTGCCTTGAAACGTTTTTCCGATGGCTTCCTCATTGGAATGCCAACCCATTTGTCGAACAAACTCTTCGTTAACAACAAGTGCAAGGCTATCGTCGGTAAAAATGTCTTCGGAATAATCCCGACCAGCTGCGATCGGTATTCCGAATGTCCTCGCGAAGTCATGGCGAATATTAAGACGGGGAAAAGGTTTTGATTCTGTCTGTCCTTCGATTAAATAATTTCCAACCTGGTGTTTCGCGCCAAGTATTTCTTCCAGTGCTGTCACGCTGACCACATTGTGATTCCGCAAAAATTCAGTCTTCACTGATTCGTAATTGGTATTGATCGCTGTGCGCGAAACTGGAATCATTATAACATTTTCTTCTTTAAACCCGATATCAGCAGTTTGCAACATATCGAGTTGGTCCATCGCCACACCGGTGCAAATCATCAGGATAATGGAAAGAGAAAATTGAACCACCACAAGCGTTTTACGAAAGGCATCACCACGATTATGTTTAACAGCACCTTTCAATGCCGTAATAGGTTTGAAACCCGAGAGAATGAATGCAGGATAAATCCCGGCCAGGATTCCCACGGCAAGTGGAAGCAAAAGCAGCGTAGCTAAAAATTCTTTTTCAAGAAGAATACGCAATGAAATGTCTTTGTCCGACAAGCCGTTGAACGCAGGCAACGATATTACCACGATGACTAAAGCCAACACAATTGAAACAAAACATAACGCGATCGATTCAAACAGAAATTGAAACACTAGTTGTAGTTTCTGACTTCCCAGCGTTTTGCGCATACCAACCTCTTTTGCACGTCGCGTAGCCCTGGCTGTAGAAAGATTGATGAAGTTGATGCACGCGATAAGCAAAACAAAAACAGCAATGGATGAGAAAACATAGATCGTTGTAATGTTACTGTTGGGAGTTATCTCATAATCCATATGCGATTTCAAATGAATATCCGTCAACGGGAACAAGTCAATAGTAACGTCTTTGCGAATAAATTCCGGAAAATATTTTTGCACAAATGCCGGCATTGCTGCTTGCAGTGTCTGTGCATCGCTTTCATCCTTCAACAACAAGTATGTCCAACAAGGATTCCAATACCAGCCATTCGGAATTTTTCCGTTGTTGTAGAAGTCTGTCAGAGTCGAAAATGAAACAAGGAAATCAAACTGGAAGTGGGCGTTATGTGGAATGTCTTTTAAAATGCCTGTAATAAGAAGATTTGTTTTTCCCTGGAACTTCAAATATTTTCCTATCGGATCTTCATCGGCAAAATACTTACGCGCCATGCTTTCTGTGATGACAATAGAATTCATGTTGTCGAGTGCAGTCTTCGGATCACCGTTAATGAATTCAAAATCAAAAACGTCGAACATAGTCGAGTCAGCAAAAAACAATCGCTTTTCATTGAACTCTTTCTTATTATCGGTTGTGGAGACTGCTAAAGCAGGCGATTGAAAATTGAAAAAGCGAACCGCATTTACAACTTGCCCGTCATAATCATTCGCGAGTGCCTCTGCAGCTGGAAAGGGCAAGCTCGCAGATCGTTCACCTATTCCATCGGCTTGAAAAATTTCATGAACACGGTAAATGCGGGTTGCCTTTGTGTGGAATCGATCGAAGCGAAATTCATCAACCACATAAAATGCAATCAACAGAAAACAGGCAATGCCGATCGCGAGGCCAAACGCATTTAAGAAAGAGTAACCTTTTTGTCTAAAAAAGTTCCGAATAAAAATAGTGATGTAATTATTGAACATAAAAAACGGAGATGGTGATGGAAATTGTTTGCGTGAACGTCTAATGTTCGCCCAGCGAAAAAATCTTAGAACATTCCACGTAAACCGTATCGATGCAAATCTTTCACGGCCATCTTTCACATCGCGATAAAATAGCTCATAGATGTCTCCTTCAATTTCTTCGAGCAGGTTTGGATTGCAATACCAATGAAGAAAGCGGTTTGCCAATTTCGGAGGTGAAGACTTCATCTTATATTCTACAAACGTGAAAGTAATCAATATGTTTCATATTTGTATAAGTATCACCAAAATTGCGATTCCATTCTGTTTAAAGGGTTTTTTAGGTTTATAAGCTGCTTTAAAAACAAATTCATAAATAATACTTGTATATACAACAATTGTATGTATCTTTGTTAAACAATGATCGACAAGAACTTTAAAATCGATTATGAATAGAAAGGGCTTCTTTAAAAAAACAGTTGCAGCGATCTCCGCAGGGGCGCTCATAAGCAGCGTCAAAGCAACTGATAAACGAGAGTCTGCCATGATAAAGGATCAAGTCGGATTTGAACATTTACCATCGACAATGAATAAAACTATGAATACCATCTTACACAAAGCCGGCACGCGTGGTCATGCAAACCATGGCTGGCTCGATACCAGTCACACGTTTAGTTTCGCTCATTATTATGATCCAACACGAATGCACTTTGGTGCGCTTCGCGTTTTGAATGATGATTTTGTTGATGGCGGAAAAGGATTTGGTCGTCATCCACACGACAACATGGAAATTATTTCTATTCCCATTCAAGGTGATCTGGAACATAAAGACAGCATGGGCAACGTTGCTGTGATCAAACAAAATGACGTGCAGATCCTGAGTGCGGGAACGGGAATCTATCACTCCGAGTACAACAAGAATGCAGATCAAAAGGTAAACTTTCTGCAGATCTGGGTTTTTCCAAAAGATCGAAATATCACACCACGTTATGATCAACGCACTTTCAAGCCGGAAGATCGTGTGAACAAACTGCAACAAATTGTCTCACCTAAAAAAGAAGACGAAGGTGTTTGGATAAATCAGGATGCATGGTTTTACATGGGAAGTCTGAAAAGTGGTTTCACCACCGAGCATAAGGTGAACCAAAAAGGAAATGGCGTGTATGCGTTTGTCATTAATGGCGATGTAACGATCAATGGCAATAAACTTAACAGACGCGATGGCTTGGGAATTTGGGATGTTGAAAAATTAGACATCAGTGTAGATAGTGATGCGGAATTGTTATTGATGGAAGTGCCCATGATAGACTGATGAAAATACTCGTTATCGGTCGGCATGCGGGCATCCTGGAAACAGTGCTAAGGCTGTTGAATGGTGAAGAAAATTGGGAGGCGACAGGTGTGCTGACCGATGATGAGGCGTTGCAAAAATTTCAGGCTGAACATTTTGATCTTGTGCTGATTGGTGGTGGAGTAAATGAAGAGTCGGAACGAAGTTTATCCATGATGTTCAAGCAAAAAGCGCCAGCCATAAAAATAATTCGTCATTATGGCGGAGGCAGCGGATTGCTTTTTGCTGAAATATTGGAGGCGATGAAAAACTGAAAGGAAACCTTTATGAAAAACAGAAGCGTAACTAATTTATTATATGCCCATCCTTACGACATGGATGGATTCCCGATCAAACAACCATTCCCAACAAATAATGTCGAAAGGATCGATCCATTTCTTTTGCTTCATCACGCCGATGTGGAAGTGCCAACAGATCGTGAACCGGATCAGTCTGGCGTTGGTCCGCATCCTCATCGCGGATTTTCTCCGGTGACATTTATTTTCAAAGGCGCGGTTCATCATCGCGATAGCCGTGGTAATGACAGTGTCGTTTATGCCGGAGGCGCACAGTGGATGAATAGTGGAATGGGTGTGATGCATAGTGAACGTCCTTCGGAAGACATTAATGCCATAGGCGGAAGGCAGGAAATAATTCAGTTGTGGATTAATACTCCTGGCGAACACAAAATGGATCAGCCACAATATTTTCCAGTTCAAGCCGATGAAGTAAAAAAATATGTGAGTGATGATCAGAAAGTAACGGTGAATGTTTTCGCTGGTGAAGTGTTGGGAGTTAAAGGAACAATTTCTTCCCACACTCCTGTCAACGCAGCCACTATTGAAATGAAGGCCGGAGGCAGCATCAGCATTCCAATTCCCCAAGACTACAATGCCTTTTTGTATTTGCTTGATGGAAAAATAAATGTTGATGGCTACGGTTTGACAGAAGGCTTGAATGCTGTTGTATTTGCAAATGATGGCGATGGAATTTCTTTCAAGGCAATGGAGGATACCAGGATGTTGTTGATGAGCGGAAAACCTTTGAACGAAAAAGTTGTGGCACATGGGCCGTTTGTGATGAACAGTGAAACACAAATTCTAGAGGCCATGCGCGATTACCAAATGGGCAAGATGGGGATACTCATCGAAGATTAAAAAAGCAAACCTTGCTACGAAAGTGGCAGGTCTTTTTAAAATGAACTGTTTAGAGGTTTTGCTGTTATATAGTTGAGGAAAATTTTTTTCAAGTATTTTTATGGAAGTTTTAGCGAGCATGCAAAAATCAGCAGAATTTCAGTCACCTGTTTTGGATGTGATTCAGTCACGAAGGAGTCGAAGAGCCTACTCAGAAAGGCCGATCGAAAAGGAAAAAATTCTTTCATTGTTTGAGGCTGCGCGTTGGGCGCCATCAAGTGTGAACGAACAGCCGTGGCTCTACATCTATGCAACGAAAGATCAGCCAGAACTTTGGAACAAAATATTCGAAGCGTTAACGGACTCAAACAAAGTCTGGGCGCGACACGCGCCGCTGTTGATCGCGAGCCTGGTGCGCAAACATTTTACACGGAACGATCTGCCCAATCTGTCGGCGAAGTATGACCTCGGTGCTGCCAATGCGTTTCTTTCGTTGCAAGCCTCACACTTCGGACTAAATGTTCACCAGATGGGAGGCTATAAACATCAAGTGTTAAAAGATAATCTCAACATTCCTGATAGTTATGAATCTGTTGTGCTCATGGCGATTGGATATCCTGGTGACATCAACTTGTTGCCGGAGAATTTGCAGTTGAGAGAACATGCACCTCGCGAGCGTTTTTTGCAGCAAGAATTCGTAATGAGTAAACCCTTTTAATGAAAGAAATCGTCAAGCCAAAGTGGGCCGCAGCCGTTATTGGTCGCGACCAATACAAAACAGATCTTATTCTTGACAGCCACACACTGATTGGTGATGAACCACTCGACAATGGTGGCAAAGATTTAGGCCCCGCTCCTGGTGATTTGCTCCGACTCTCTCTTGCATCGTGCACAGCGATTACACTTCGAATGTATGCTA
>CBQWHS010000111.1:0-9123 GCA_967728665.1 uncultured Chryseosolibacter sp.
ATGCAGATACTGTCCAGAAAACTTGGAACGCTTCAGAGTTCGTATACGCGTGCAATTAATATACAAGAGGAGACAACAGGCACTCTCTTTCAACAAAAATATAAATCGATTCTCTTGAACGATGAACATGCAATCAATTGCTTCCACTACATCCACCAGAATCCCGTTAAGGCAAATCTTGTGTTAACACCGGTTGATTGGAAGTACTCATCTTTTCAAGAATATTTCAAGAATTTAGGTAATATCTGCAATCAACAACTGGCTTATTCCCTGCTCCAAATTCCAAATGACCGTACGAAATTTTTCCAAGAGTCTAATGAAGTTATCTCTTCTGGCAAAGTTTTTCTTAATTTGTCCGAGGACGACCCTTCATAAGGAGTTTTGGCGAGATTAAATCTAACAATGAAACAATCCAAACACATTGCTATTGTAGGTGCAGGACTCGTAGGATCGCTGTTGGCGATTTACCTCAAGAAGCGTGGCCATGATGTTTCAGTTTTTGAGCGCAGAGGTGATATGCGAAAAGGTAATGGCGATGTGGGCCGATCAATCAACCTTGCATTGAGCACTCGCGGAATAAAGGCTCTCGAAGAAGTTGGCCTTGCCGGCGAAATCCAAAAGGCAGCAATTCCGATGCACGGAAGAATGATGCATGATATTTCAGGAAAACTTTCATTTCTTCCTTATGGGAAAGAAGGACAGTTTATTAATTCCATTTCGCGCAGCGGATTGAATATCTTATTGATGAATGAAGCCGAGCGAATCGGTGTAAATTTTTCTTTCGACAAGCGTTGCACTACTGTTGACTTTGCAACTACTTCAATTTCATTCGCAGATTCCATCAATCAAAGTTTCGACCTTGTCATTGGCGCTGATGGAGCTTATTCCGCAATTCGGTGGTCAATGCAAACGACAGATCGATTTAATTTTTCGCAGCATTACATCGAACATGGTTATAAAGAACTTCACATTCCATCTTCCTACAGTTCATCGCTGGAGAAAAATGCACTCCATATTTGGCCCCGTGAAAGCTTTATGATGATCGCATTGCCGAATCCTGATGGAAGTTTTACGTGCACTTTATTTTTTCCGTTTGAAGGACAGCAATCATTCAGCTCTTTATATTCTAATCAAAAAATTCAGGAATTCTTTAGTACAGTTTTTCCGGATGCAGTCCCGTTAATGCCGGAGTTGCTACACGATTATAACACAAACCCAACCTCATCGCTCATTACCGTAAAATGTTTTCCCTGGGTGAAAAACAAGACGTTTCTAATTGGTGATGCTGCGCATGGAATTGTTCCGTTTTATGGGCAGGGAATGAATGCGGGGTTTGAAGATTGCCGGGTACTGAATGCACTGCTTGACAAACATGATGATGAATGGGACCGCGCATTGCCTGAATTTCAGTCACTCAGAAAGCCGGATGCCGATGCAATCGCTCAACTTGCACTTGATAATTTTATTGAGATGCGAGACTTGGTTGCTGATGCAGAGTTTCTGCTTAGAAAAAAAATAGAAGCAAAATTACATCAACTATTTCCAGACAAATGGATCCCATTGTATTCTATGGTGACATTCCATGAAAATATCCGTTACTCAGATGCGCAACAGATTGGACAAAAGCAAAAGCGTATTATGGACGGCGTAATGGCGCAGTCGGATATTTCTCAAAACTGGGAACAGCTTGATTTCTCAAAAATCGTAAATCAGCTCAGCGTTTAGCGAAAAAACTATAATTGATTGTTCACCAGAATTGGCATCTGGGCAGCAAGCGCAATTAGATCCACGTCTTCCACTTTCTTCTTCTCGTCAGCGACAATCAAAAAATTTCCGTACAGTATATCTAATTCCGCTTTACCAGGTTGGTATCCCAATAATTCAAGGCGATGTTTCAGGGCCGCCCTTCCACTTCGTGCAGTAAGAATAATGGAAGACGAAGGCACGCCCACTTCGTCAGGATTAATGATTTCATAATTTTCTGCGTTCTTCAAGAAACCATCCTGATGAATTCCGGAAGAATGAGCAAAAGCATTTGCACCAACAATCGCTTTGTTAGGTTGCACAGGCATGCGCATTAATTCCGACACAAGATTGCTCACCTCATAAAGGCGTTCGGATTTAATGTTCGTATACAAATCAAGGTCCTTATGTTTCTTAATGATCATTGCAACTTCTTCTAACGCAGTGTTGCCGGCACGTTCGCCAATTCCATTGATTGTAACTTCAGCCTGCCTCGCGCCATTGGCTAAACCAGCAATCGTGTTGGCAGTCGCCATTCCGAGGTCGTTGTGACAATGAACAGAAATTACAGCCTTGTGAATGTTCTTCACATTCTCGTACAAATATTTAATCCGATTGCCATACGCATCTGGCAAGCAATAGCCAGTGGTATCGGGAATGTTAACAACGTCAGCTCCTGCTGCAATTACCGCCTCAACCATCTGCGCAAGAAATATCAAGTCAGCCCGTCCTGAATCCTCCGCAAAAAATTCAACTTCTACGCCTTTGCTCTTTGCATACTTCACCGCCCACACTGCCTGTTCAAGAACTTTTTCTCTCGTGCTGTTGAATTTATGTTTGATGTGAATATCCGATGAGCCAATTCCCGTGTGGATTCGTCCACGTTTTGCATATCGAAGTGCCTCACCGGCAACATCGATGTCATCTTTCTTAGAGCGAGTCAACGCACAGACTACTGGTTCTTTTACAGCCTTTGAGATCTCAATCACGGAAAGAAAATCTCCGGGACTGGAAATCGGGAAACCCGCTTCAATCACGTCAACGCCCAGCAGCTCAAGTTCCCTCGCCACAACAATTTTCTCATCTGTGGAAAGCTGACATCCTGGAACTTGCTCTCCGTCACGTAGCGTGGTATCGAAGATTTGGATTTTCTCGCTCATAATATTTTTTTAAATTATCGTGAATTTATTTTTCAATTGTGACTGATACAGCCATTCTGATCTGATTGGCTACTACATTTCCCATGACATCGGTGCCTAGAATTTTTTCATGAGGTGTTGTCTCATCAGCAATGTCTCTAGTCCGATAGCCAAGTTTAAGGGTTTGCTCAACGGCTTTAATCACCGCTTCAGATTCTTCCTTCAAGCCGAAAGAAATATCAAGCAGCAAAGCAGCGGATAAAATTGAAGCTAATGGATTGGCAATTCCCTTTCCAGTAATGTCGTGAGCACTACCGTGAATAGGTTCATACAAACCAACAGAATCTCCTATTGATGCCGATGCCAGCATTCCCATTGATCCGGCAATCTGCGATGCTTCGTCTGTGAGAATATCACCGAAAAGATTTCCCGTCAACACAACATCGAAGCTCTTTGGATTTTGAATCAGCTTCATCGCTGCAGAGTCAACAAACATGTGTTCAACCGTAACGTCAGGGTATTGCTTTGCAACTTCCTGAACAACCGATCTCCACAAGCGCGAACTTTCCAAAACATTAGCCTTGTCAACAGACGTTAATTTACGCTTGCGCGATTGAGCGGCCTTGAACGCCTTGTGGGCAATCCGCTCAACTTCATACGTTGAATAAATCATAGTATCGAAGGCAGTCTGGTTGTTATTCATTCTGCCCCGTTCTCCGAAATAAACATCACCTGTTAATTCACGGAAAAACAAAATATCGGCTCCTTTAAGAATTTCTGGTTTGATGCTGGAAGCGCCAAGCAACTCATCGAACAATTTTATCGGCCTTAGATTCGCATACAATCCAAGCTCCTTTCGCATTTTCAAAAGTCCTTGTTCAGGCCGCACTTTAAGCGTTGGATCATTATCATATTTTGGATGACCAACCGCTCCGAACAAAATTGCATCAGCATTCTTGAGTGTTGTCAAGGTCTCTTCCGGCAATGCTGTTCCCGTGCTTTCAATTGCATCGTGACCGATCACCGCAGAATCAAATACAAACTCATGCCCAAAACATTCTGCAATTTGTTCCAATATTTTCTTTCCACAGGCTGTAACTTCTTTTCCTATGCCATCTCCCGGAAGTATGGTAATCTTTTTCTTCATGTGATTAATGCGTTAACTCAAACTGTTTTATTTCGTCTCGCATGCTCAGCAAATAGTCGATATCATCATATCCGTTTGTGAGGCAAATCTTTTTGTAAGGGTTGATATCAAAAGCTTCCGAAGATCCATCCGCTAAAATCACTTTTTGATTTTGAAGGTCGATCGTTATTTCTGTCCGTGGATTTTTAAGAACTGCATCAAATATTTTTTGCAGGAAGCCATCCGTTACTTGTATCGGCAGCAATGCGTTGTTGAGCGCGTTATTTTTAAATATATCCGCGAAGAAACTTGAGATGACCACGCGGAATCCAAAATCATAAATTGACCATGCGGCATGTTCGCGACTACTGCCACAACCGAAATTTTTTCCAGCTACCAAAATTTTGCCGCTATAAGTATTATCATTCAGCACAAAATCTGATTTCGGTTTTCCATCACCATCGTACCGCCAATCACGAAAAAGGTTTTCACCGAAGCCTTCACGTGTAGTCGCTTTCAAAAATCTGGCTGGAATAATTTGATCTGTGTCGATGTTTTCAATCTTCATCGGCACCGCAGTGCTTTTCAGCGTTATGAATTTTTCTTTTGACATCTCCTCTTTGCTTTAACTAACCAGTTCCCGCACGTCAGTCACCTTACCAGTAATTGCCGCAGCTGCAGCGCTGAGTGGACTCGCTAAAAAAGTTCTGGACTTAGGTCCTTGCCTACCTTCAAAATTTCTATTGGATGTACTGATGCAATATTTTCCTGCTGGGATTTTGTCTTCATTCATACCAAGACATGCCGAACATCCAGGGCTCCGTAGTTCAAATCCTGCAGCCTCGAAAATTTTATCCAATCCTTCCTTGCGCGCTTGTTGCTCGACTTGCTTTGACCCTGGAACAACCCATACTTCAACATTCGCTGCTTTCTTTTTTCCTTTCACAACGTCAGCGACAAGACGTAAATCTTCGATACGCGCGTTTGTACAACTTCCTATGAAAACATAATCAACAGTTTTTCCCAACAATTGTGATCCCGGTTCGAGACCCATGTATTCAAGTGATTTTGAAAACGAAGGTCTCTCGTTGATGTCTCTTAGTTCTTCCAACGTTGGAATTCTATCGGTAACCTTGATGCCCATTCCCGGATTTGTTCCGTACGTGATCATTGGTCCAATGTCTGCTGCGTCGTAACTCAACACGCTGTCATATTCCGCACCAGCATCGCTTTTCAAATGTGTCCACTGTTCAACAAGGCGATCGAATTTTTCTCCTTTCGGCGCAAATTCTCTTCCCTTGATATAGTTAAATGTAGTTTCATCAGGTGCGATCAATCCACCACGCGCACCCATTTCAATGCTCATATTGCAAATCGTCATGCGTGCCTCCATCGAAAGATTGCGAATTGTGTCGCCAGCATACTCAACAAAATATCCCGTGGCACCACTTGCTGAAATTTTCGAGATGATATAAAGAATAATATCTTTTGCTAACACGCCTTTTGAAAGCTTACCATTGATTTCAATCTTCATTCGCTTCGGTTTGAATTGAAGAATGCATTGAGTCGCGAGCACCTGCTCAACTTCACTAGTGCCGATCCCAAAAGCAATGTTTCCAAACGCACCGTGTGTTGATGTGTGACTATCGCCACAAACAATCGTCATGCCTGGCAAGGTCAATCCGAGTTCGGGCCCGATGATGTGAACGATTCCCTGGAAGGGATGACCAAGATCATAAAGATTTACACCGAAGTCCGCACAATTTTTTCGCAGCGTTTCAACCTGATGTCTTGACAAAGCTTCACGTATTGGCAAATGTTGATCTTTAGTTGGCACGTTGTGATCTGCAGTGGCTGTTGTACGTGACGGATTAAAGACTTTGATCCCGCGCTTTCGAAGACCATCGAAGGCTTGAGGGCTTGTTACTTCGTGAATGAAATGTCTATCGATAAATACTACATCCGGATATCCTTCACTCTGTTTCACAACGTGTGAGTCCCAGATCTTGTCGAATAATGTTTTTGACGTGCTGCTCATTTTGTCTTTTCTCAGCGATTTCTTTCGTGCGTAAAAAATTCAAAAACAACTGTTAGTTCGTTGTGATTGCTTTAAAACGAAATCGTCCCTCGAGACTAGTCAGGAGGGACGGCTTAACAGTTTCTTTTATCTAAAACGATTGCTGAATGTTATTTCTTCTTTAGGTTTTTATTACCTACGAATATGACAAAAACTGAGTCGTGCATCAATGAAAATCGGAAATAATTTTGCTTTCAACTGACAAGTGTTTGGTAGCGCCTCGCGAAAAAATTCAAATAAACAACGAATCTTACACACCAATTTTACTAAACTGAACCAGCGGCAAATTTTATATCGATGGCTATTTTTCAACCGTGTTGCAAAAAACATTTTTAGTTAAAATTTTCTGTGACGATGTAACAGATGAACATTAACGAAGTAGCAGCTAAATTAATCCGTACTTGTTTGTGGGCATTGTATACAAACAGCAGCGCATAATTTTAATCTCAAATCGAAACTCCAATTGCGGATAAGACTTTTAAATTTGGTTTGTTCGATTAACGAAAAAAGCTGCATCAGTTGAATGCAGCTTTTTTATTTTGCCGATATACAGTTGCGTTAACAACTTTGTCTACACAAGATATTCAAATAAATTTTCGTGTTGGTTTACCAATGTGTAATTCAACTTGTGATCATTCATTCGATTAATGAGTAAGTTAAAATCTTCCTTCGACTTCACTTCTATTCCAATCAACGCAGGTCCCGTTTCTTTGTTATGCTTTTGGATAAATTCAAAGCGGACGATATCGTCATTCGGTCCAAGAATGTAATTGACAAATTCTTTTAACGCTCCAGGGCGTTGCGCAAATCGAACGATGAAATAATGTTTTAAACCTTCATATAGCAGTGACCGTTCTTTGATTTCCTGCATGCGATCGATGTCATTGTTGCCTCCACTGACAATGCAGACAACTTTTTTCCCTTTGATTTGATCAGCAAGTTGTTCCAATGCTGCAATGGAGAGCGCGCCTGCTGGCTCCGCTACGATTGCATCCTCATTGTACAATTGAAGTATGGTAGAACTCACTTTGCCTTCAGGTACCAAAAGCATGTCAGTCAACGCTTCTTTGCAAATTTCAAAAGTCAGTTCACCAACTTTTTGAACAGCAGCACCATCCACGAAGCGCTGAATTTTTTCCAGCTTCACAGGCTTTCCTGCTTTCAACGCTTCTTTCATCGAAGGGGCTCCTGCAGGTTCGACACCAATTAACTTTGTTTTCGGAGAGTATGTTTTGAAATACGTGCTGATTCCCGCGCATAGTCCTCCACCACCGATGGGAATAAAAATAAAATCAATGTCGCTGACCTCATCAAGAATTTCCTTGCCTACAGTTCCTTGTCCTTCAATAACTTTTGGATGATCGAAAGGGGGAACGAACACCATGTTATTTTCACGGGTGAACTCAAGTGCCTGAGTCTGGCATTCGTCAAACGTATCGCCGGTGAGAACAATTTTTATCAAATCACCACCGAACATTTTTACCTGGTTGATCTTCTGCTTTGGGGTAATCGCAGGCATATAGATCACGCCTTTAATATTTAGTTGACGACAAGAGAAAGCCACCCCCTGCGCATGATTGCCAGCACTCGCACAAACAACACCGCGATTTCGCTGTTCTTCGGTGAGGCTTTGAATCATGTTGTAAGCACCACGCAATTTGTACGAACGAACAACCTGCAAGTCCTCGCGCTTCAAATAAATCTGCGCCTGAAATCTCTCTGACAATTTTTTATGAAACTGCAAAGGTGTTTTCAGCACAACATCTTTCAATGCGTAATACGCTGCGTTTATGTTAAGTGGCAATGTTGTCGTTTGCGTTGTCATTGATTCTTGTTATTGATTGACTTGTTAATTGGTTGATTCGTTAGTGCGGCTATATCTTGTTACACTTCGATCTACGTTAGTCGCACGAGTATAAACGAATAACGAATCACCGTATAACGCTCACTCAGCCATTTATCATACTTGCTTCAACCTGTTGTTTCTCCGGGCGAAGTTTACGCACGGCAGCACCAGCTTGCCACAATTCACTTTCGCGAACTTCTTTCAATTCTTCTGCAAGTTTCTCACGATAGTCAGGTTTGCTACAGGTATCAATTGTACGCTTGGCTTCTTGTCCACTCGCTACACTCTTATATAATTCCTGAAATACAGGCAATGTCGCAGCTTTGAATTTCTTTTTCCAATCCAACGCTCCACGTTGCGCTGTTGTTGAACAATTTGCGTACATCCAATCCATACCATTCTCGGCAACGAGTGGCATCAATGATTGTGTCAATTCTTCAACTGTTTCGTTAAACGCTTCTGATGGTGAATGACCATTTGCGCGTAACACTTCGTATTGCGCTTCGAAAATTCCAGCAATAGCACCCATCAAGGTTCCACGTTCGCCAGTCAAATCAGAAAAAACTTCTTTCTTGAAATCCGTTTCAAATAAATATCCTGAGCCAACACCAATTCCCAAAGCAATCGCTTTTGTCTTTGCGTTTCCGGAAGCATCCTGGAATACAGCATAGCTTGAATTGATACCTTTTCCTTGCAAGAATAATCTTCTTACAGATGTTCCTGATCCTTTTGGAGCTGCGAGCACAACATCAACATCAGCAGGAGGAACAATTCCAGTTTGCTCTTTGAATGTTATTCCGAATCCGTGTGAAAAGTAAAGCGTCTTGCCTTTAGTGAGGAAGGGTTTGATTGTTGGCCACAACGCAATCTGGCCAGCATCTGAAAGAAGGAATTCAAGAATTGTTCCACGCTTTGCAGCTTCTTCAATTTCAAAAAGTGTTTCGCCAGGAACCCATCCGTGTTCAACTGCTTTAGCCCATGTCTTTGAACCTTTACGTTGTCCAACAATAACGTTGAATCCATTGTCGCGAAGATTCAGCGCTTGTGCCGGACCTTGTACACCATATCCGATAATTGCAATAGTTTCCTTCTTCAAAACTTCCAATGCTTTTTCCATTGGAAATTCTTCGCGTGTTACAACCTCTTCAACGGTTCCTCCGAAATTAATCTGTGCCATGTTTGTGTTTGGTTT
>CBQWHS010000112.1:0-9119 GCA_967728665.1 uncultured Chryseosolibacter sp.
TTCAATATACTTCAGCTCAAAGTTGCTAATCATATCATCGGTACTGGCAATGGAAGAGGCGATTTGAATGTCTGTAGGAGGAATAGTTCGCCAGCATTGATTGATTTGTTCACTTGTTGGTCGTGGTTCAATTTTTCCTTTAACAATCTTTAAACCAGATCCATAGGCCGAATGATATTCGTATGTTTCTGTTGTTTCCCATCGGTAATAGCGCGTGGAATTTGCCGGATCGTGAGTGTTCACATACAGGCGAATGCCATCACTGTACGGAAGCCAAAAAACCGAATCGATTTTTGGACTGACTTTTACCGGGACTAGTTCTGACTGATATTGTTCGCCAGCCGAAATTTGAATCGATAATTGATATTTAGTGTTGGCGTCAGTCGGAATTGCGACACCTTCATAAACGCCACTTCCTTTATCAGTCAAGCTATATTCAGTTCCATTTTCATCTCGGAGTTTCACGAGCGCTTTGGTCACCACAGGAGGAGTGCTTTTTGAATATACCGGAAGTGATCGTGTCAACTTCACTGTGGCAACGCCAGTTTTGGTGTTTAAAAATCCATCTACTACTAAAGCACTGATATCGGTATTGATAATCGCTGGCGAGTATGGATCAACGCATCCCAGCACTCCCAGACATGCTGTGATAAATACCATTGCCAATATTGATAGAAACTTTCCTTTCATCAGAATTTGAAGTTGTAGGTGATGGTGGGAATCGGTCTTGCAAAAATAGAAAGCTTGTAACCTTTGATCGCTCCAGCTTCAGATTTGAAAAAGACGGAATAAGCATTCGCGCGACCAAACAAATTATACACAGCGAACGTCCATGAACTGTGCGCTAACTTTCTAATTTTATGATTTCCTTCCACGTTAATTGAAATATCTGTGCGGATGTAATCAGGAATTCTATATTGATTGCGATCAGAATACAATAGTCGACCCGATCCACTGAGATCGTATTGTGCAATTGGAAGTGTTATAGGCCGCCCCGTGCTGTAAATAAAATTGGTTGAAAAATTAAACCTGCGGCTGAACTTATAATTACCAATAAAGTTAAGCGCATGAGGCTTGTCGTAATTCGAAGGATAGTATTCTCCACGATTAATTTGTTCGCTCGTAAATTGTGTTGTCGTACGAAGGAATGTTCTGGAGTAAGTATAACTGATCCATCCGTTTAATTTTCCGGACGATTTCTTGATCATCCACTCTACGCCGTAAGCTTTTCCACTGGCGTTAAGAACATTCGTTTCGATTTGATGATTGAGAAGAAGAACAGCACCGCCCTTATAGTCGATGGAGTTTTCCATTTTCTTGTAATACGATTCAATTGACATCTCGATCAAACCACCTTTGAAGTTTTTATAAAGACCGAATGAATATTGATCTCCCACTTGAGGTTTGATGTAGCCGTCGCTCAGTTTCCAAATGTCTGTAGGAGTAATTGCCGTTGTATTCGAGAGCATCTGAATATATTGACGCATGTGGTTATAACTCAACTTCACCGAAGCGTCTTTTCCAACACTATAACGTACCGAGAATCTAGGTTCCAAACCACCATAGTTCTTAATCGATGCACCGCTTCCATAGTGAACAACTTCAACGAAGTTCGTTTTCTCCAGCGGTGTGCCTGGGGCATACGTGTTAACATTTTTTGGCCCGAGGAACTGATAGTAAGAATATCGAAGCCCGGCATACACGGAAATTTTCGGAGATAATTCGTAATTATCGCTGACGTAAATAGCGCTCTCCTGACCTTGTTCATCCTCTACATTATTATCTGCAATTCTTGATCCTTCGCCAATCGGTTGCTGGTGCCCGGGGTCGAGGTCGTAGCGAATAGTACTTATTCCACCATTGATCGTGTGTTTGGAATTAGGAAAGAAGCTAAGGTCCGCCTTGGCATTGTATTGGCGAATATTGAAACTAAGTGCAAAGGCATTTTCAGGAAATTGGTCACTCGAAATTTTGTAGCTGTATTGGCTAAAACCTCCAGTGAGGACACCATAAAGCTTATTATTAAAAACATGTTTCCACTTCAGTGAACCGTTCCGATCGCTGTATGAGTAGAGTGTGTCACTATTTAACTTAAACCGATCACGACTTGAATAAAGCGAGAGGTACACACTATTGTTTTCATTGATATTGTGAGTAATCTGGGTGGTAAAATCGTAAAAAGAAGCGGTACTGTTCTTGATTGCCTTCGTTTCAACTTTCTTCAGCAACCAATCCGAATATGTGGATCTATATCCAACGATAAATGATGTCTTGTCCTTGATGATCGGTCCTTCAACGGTGAGCCTACCAGTAATTGGGCTGATTCCGCCGGAGCCTGAAAATTTCTTAGCGTTGCCTTCTCGCGTATGCACATCCAGAACAGACGAAAGTCTTCCGCCGTACTCGGCACCAATTCCGCTTTTGTAAAGTTCAACGTTTTTCAAAACATCCGGATTGAATGTTGAGAAAAAGCCGAAAAGGTGTGATGGATTGTAAACAATCGCATCATTAAGTAGGATTAAGTTTTGATTGGTTGCTCCACCGCGAATATTTAATCCCACAGTTCCCTCGCCCACACTTTGAACACCCGGAAGTGTCATGACAACTTTCATGATGTCTGTTTCCCCCAGGGCCAAGGGAATCTGCTTCATCGTTTTGATATCCAGTTTCTCCAAACCCATCTGTACCCCACTGACACGAAGGTCCTGATCCGATTCAACGACAACTTCTTTCAGCGCTTTCACATCTTCATCTATTTCAACGTCCAGTTTGCCATCAGAATAGAGCATCACCGAGCGTTGTGTGCTCTTCATTCCGACACTTTTGATTTTTATTTCATGCCGGCCTTTTGCCATAGTCAGGGCGTAATATCCAAACTGATCTGTCGATACGCCGATCTGAGTATTTTCGACAAAGACGACTGCACCTATAACAGGTTCGCCGGAAAGCGAACTTCGAATTATCCCGGCGAGTGTGGCATTGCCTTGTTGCGGAGTATTTCTGTTTCCGATATTGTAAAGCCTCGCTTCCGCTAATTTTTTTTGCTTTTCTTTTCTTTCGTAATCCGAGAAATCGAAACTCTCGTTTTGTCGTAGCTGTATTTTTGTTTCTCCAAAATAATCAGGAGGGAGTTCCGCAAGAATTTTTCTTCCCTTTGTAATAAATACTGAGTGATGCTGATCAATTGCAAAATTCAGCTCTGTTCCGGTTAGTACCGTGTTGAGGATCTCCGGTAATGTTTGATTTTCAGATCGAACATTGACGACCAAACTATCTGTCCATCCCGGTTTGAAATAAAAGTGATAATCCGATTGACGCTCGATTTCACTAACCAGGTCATTAAATGTTTTGCCCGACAGGTCAACGGAAAACTTTCGTTGTTGCTGAGCGATCGAGGAAAAGGTGATGAGTATAATTGCGCCAAGGCAATACAGTCTTTTCATTTTTGATTTTTTAATTGATCGTACTGCGCGGCTACTTGAGCAATGGAGCCGGATGGATCCGGCCTGAATTGGAGTTTGTTCTTTTTAATGAATTGTCGTAATGCCTGTTTCTGATCTTCAAACAATTTCAACAATGACGATTTGCTTTTCACGCTAAAGAAGACGCCATTTTTAAAGACGTAGAATTTGGTTTTGGAATCAAACTTCACTTCAATTCGTTGTGACTCTATTACCTCGCGAATCAACTTATGTTGTCGAGCGAGAACTTTGGATGGACCTCCATATAACAGTTCATAGAATCCTATTGTGGTGAGACTGGGATGTGTTTCGCGCACAAAAACGTGATGGCCCAAAGTAAAACGACTTAATTTTTCACTCGTCAAAACGATGGGTTGAGCACTGTAATAATTTTCTGTGATGAGCCAATCGGAGGTAATGTCATACATCAAAGCAACGTGATCGTATTTCTTCTTGTCATAAACAACATCTCCATAGACCCAATCATCGGATTCAAAAAATGGATGCTCCAGGTCATCGGTTTGCTTTGGTGCGCGATACTGGCTTCCGGAATAGAGCGAAGTCTGACCGCGGATTACTTTGCTGTATTTCGCGATGCTGGCACTGATTGCATCCTTGAGGAAACCAGTGTCGGCAACCTGTGCACAAGCACTCCATCCGAAGAAGAGCAGCACGATGAGTAAGTGTTTGTGCATGGATTGATTGGGTCGTTAAGGTTATGAAAATATTTATTATCCATGAGAGTTCAGCACCATCTGTGGAATAAATTTTTCTTAAAGTGTTTAAGCTATGGAGCGTTAGTAAATAAAAAGAGCCCGATCCCGGGCTCTTTTTAACAGATGTCGATGCTATCGTTTTACTTGTAGATAAATATCATGGCATTGTCGAAATCGGAGCTGTTCCAAACTACTTCGCGTAAGCAACACTTCTCATTTCACGGATTACAGTGACTTTAATTTGACCAGGATACTGCATGTCGCGTTCAATCTTTTGAGAGATATCAAAGCTCAACTGTCCTGCGCGCTCATCAGTAGCTTTTTCAGCATCAACGATAACACGAAGTTCCCGACCTGCCTGTATTGCGTAGCATTTCTCAACGCCATCAAAGCTAAGTCCAACGTCTTCAAGTTCGCGTAGGCGCTTAATGTACTGTTCCATTACTTCGCGTCTTGCGCCCGGTCTTGCACCGCTGATGGCATCGCATGATTGCACGATTGGAGAGATAATGCTTGTCATCTCAATTTCATCGTGGTGAGCACCGATTGCATTACAGATCACCGGATGTTCTTTATACTTCTGCGCTAGCTCCATTCCCACAATGGCGTGTGGTTTTTCTAATTCTTCAGTCCACACTTTTCCGATATCATGAAGCAGACCGGCACGTTTTGCTTGCTTCACATTCAATCCTAATTCTGAAGCCATGATGGCGCAGAGGTTGGCAACTTCGCGTGAGTGCTGGAGTAAATTCTGGCCGTAGGAAGAACGAAAGCGCATGCGTCCAACCATTTTTACAAGTTCAGGATGCAGGCCATGGATACCAAGATCGATCACAGTTCTTTCGCCAATTTCGATGATCTCGTCGTCAATATTTTTAGTTGTCTTCGCTACGATCTCTTCAATCCTTGCTGGGTGAATACGTCCGTCTTGCACCAAACGGTGGAGCGAAAGTCTGGCGATCTCGCGTCTTACCGGATCGAACCCTGAGATGATAATCGCTTCCGGAGTATCATCAACGATAATTTCCACGCCTGTCGCTGCTTCCAGCGCCCGGATATTTCTTCCTTCACGTCCGATTACTTTTCCTTTGATGTCATCACTTTCAATGTTGAAAATGGAAACGCAGTTTTCGATCGCGTGTTCAGTGGCGGTGCGCTGAATCGTTTCAACAACAATTTTCTTTGCTTCTTTTGTAGCCGACAGCTTTGCCTGCTCCATAATGTCTTTGATGTAGCTCGAAGCCCTGGTTTGCGCTTCGTCTTTCAACGTAGCAACTAATTGTTCGCGCGCTTCGTCAGCCGTGAGCTTAGATAAATTTTCGAGGATTTGAATTTTCTGCTGATTGAACTTGTCGAGTTCCTCCTTGCGCTTTTTAACGTGATCCATTTGCGCAGCGAGGTCTGTTCTGAGGTCGTCAAGTTCGCCTTCTTTTCGCTTGATGTTTTCCATCTCCTTGCTTAAGGCTTGCTCGCGTTGTTTGATCTTTTGTTCGTTGGTAATGATCAGACTTTTCTTTCGGTTTGCCTCTTCTTCAAATTCTGATCTCATCTTCAAGATCTTCTCCTTTGCTTCAAGGATCTTATCTTTTTTTACATTCTCTGCAGCGATCTCAGCTTCTTTCAAGATGAGTTTTGATTTTTCCTCTGTGTCCTCAGTGATCCTGGCTTGTTTGCGTTTGCTAATAAGCGTTCCAATCAAGAGGCCGACAATAATTGAAGCTATGCTTCCAATTATGATTGCTATGACGGTCGTTGACATAAAAAATGAAATATGGTTATGTAAAACCCGGTGTGCCGCCCTGGCTATGGAAGGATACAGAACGAAGACTAAAGAATAGACTGGGAAACGAGGTGGTTGAGCTGGCTTACTTTTTCAAAAACCGTTTGGTCAATGACCTGATGGGTTTCTTCGGCTGCCATTTTATCGACTAGACAGTCGAACGCAACCATTGCTAAAAGGTCCTGTTTATCGTCAATCCCAAATTGCTCCCGATAAGATTTTAACTTTTCATTAATCAGTTTGCCGGCAATTCTTACCCTCTCTTCATCCGCACGTTTCACCTTCATGGGGTACTCGCGGTCGGCTATTTTGATTTTTATCGAAAGTTCGTCCATTAACTGATCTTACGGTTGCTACCTACTTAAGTGAGCGATGCATTTATCAATCTCTCGGATGTAGTCGTCTACTTTTTTCTTCAACTCCAGAACACTTCCGTCTTCCGGGTGTAAATTATCCACAATTTTAGTGATTTTCAGTTGATTATGAAAACCTGAAATCTGCTCGTCCCGTGCTCTCATCGCCGACTTCAACTCAAGATTTTCCATTTTCAGGGCTTTCAGCTCGTCCTTGAGGTTTTTGTGCTCATTTACCAAGACAAGGAGTTTTCGTTCTAAACCGCTTAAGTTGGCTTTTAATACCTCTTGATCCATTGTAGCTGCTTGGGGTTGCTTTGGTATTGTCTCTTGATAATTATTTTCTGATAATGGCACTCAACTTTTCTTCAAACGCTTTTATCAGCTTATTCATCGTCCGATCGATCTCGTCGTCAGTCAATGTCTTGTTTTCATCCAGCAAGGTGAAACTTAAGGCGTAGGCTTTTTTTCCTTTCGGAATGTTCTCGCCTTCATAAACATCGAACACAACAATATTTTTGATCAACCGCTTCTCGGTATCCAAAATCAATTTCCGGATTTCTTCGTACTTCACTGGTGCGTCAAGCACTAATGACAGATCACGCTTCACTTCCGGAAATTTCACGATTTCCTGAATTACTAACTTAGGCGATGCCGACTTGAAAAGCAAGTTTGAATTTAACTCGGCAAAAAATAATTCTTGTTTGATCGCGAAATCCTTGAGTAACTGTGATTTTACTTTTCCAATTTTTCCGATTTCCTGATCACGTAACGTGATTTTTGCACCGTATTCGAACAGCTGATCTTTAATGTCCTCTTGCTTGACGTCTTTAATGCCACACTTATTTAAAATGTTACTTACATGTTGTGCAATATCATAATACGAAACTGCTCGCGTCTTGTGTTGCCAGTTTTCATTTTCATTGTTTCCCGTCATGTACAACGCGAGCCGCTGATCTTCCTGGTATTTTCCGTTTTCACGATAGTAAATCTTCCCAAATTCATAAAGCTTAAGATCTTTTTGTCTTCGGTTTAGATTATACGCGCATACTTCCAGGCCAGTGAACAACATTGTTTGACGCATGATGCCCTGCTCTTCACTCAATTTGTTCAGGATTTGAACCGTTTCACCAGGGAACGATAGATTATGCTTCTGTTGATACGCAAAGTTTGTGAGAGAATTAGTCAGTATCTCATAGAATCCATTTGCTACTAACATTTCACCCATCGACCGTTTGAAACGATCGATATTTTTAACTGGGAATTCAGCGAGATAATCACTTTTTGCAGTATCCGACAATTCAATATTATTGAATCCATAGATGCGCAATATTTCTTCAACAACATCGGCTTCTTGCAGAACATCCACGCGGTAGGGCGGAACGGAAACCGTAAATGATTCTGATTGCTTGTCTATGATTTCTACATCCAGACTTTTCAGAATTGTAAAAATTTCTTCACGAGGAATAATTTTTCCGATCAGGCGATTTACATTTTTGTCTTTAACAATAATCGTTCGATTAGAGACAGGAGCCGGATAAACGTCAACAACATCGGATGAGATGCTTCCACCTGCAATTTGTTTTATCAGCAACGCCGCATACTTCAAAGCGAACATGGTGATGTTCGGATCTGTGCCGCGCTCAAATCGGAAAGACGCATCTGTTTTCAGCTGGTGATGCAAGGACGTTTTGCGAATATAATTTGCAGCGAAGTAAGCGCTCTCCAGGAATATATTTTTCGTGTTTGATGTGATGCCCGACTTGGTTCCTCCGAAAACGCCAGCAATACACATGCCTTCTTCTGCATTGCAAATCATCAGGTCGGTAGCTAGCAGGTTCCTTTCTTTGTTGTCGAGAGTTGTGAACTTGCTTCCTGCAGGCATTGTTTTAACAATCACTTTTTTTCCAGTGATCTTGTCTGCATCGAATGCGTGCATTGGCTGGCCTAAGCCATGACAGATGTAGTTAGTGGCATCAACAATATTGTTGATCGGTGTCAGTCCGATAGAGAGCAATCTGTTCTTTAGCCACGATGGTGATTCTCCAACGGTAATCCCCGTCATTGTTAGTGCGCTGTATCGCGGACAAGCCTCTGCGTTTTCAACCGTTACAGGAATCAGTAAATCCTGGTTGTCGATCTTGAAACTTTCAACACTTGGCCACCGCATTAAGCGCTTCTTCGAAGCTTTGATGTCGCGTGCGACACCTACATGCGAAGCCGCATCTGCGCGGTTGGGAGTCAAACCGATTTCAATGGAATAATCCGATTCGATTTTATAAAAAGTCGCAGCAGGCGTTCCATTTGAAACGGCGGTGTTTAAGACAATAATACCCGCATGACTTTCGCCCAAACCGATTTCATCTTCGGCACAAATCATTCCTTCCGATTGTTCACCGCGAATTTTTGCCGTCTTGATCGTAAATGGTTCGCCTTTCGATGGATAAATGATTGTTCCTGGCGTTGCAACAACTACTTTTTGGCCAGCGGCAACATTCGGCGCGCCGCAAACAATGTGCAATGGCCGTTCCCCGCCTACGTCAACGGTGGTCACGGATAATTTATCAGCGTTTGGATGTTTTGAACACGTCAGCACTTCTCCAATCACAACTCCCTGCAGTCCGCCCTTCACTGTTTCAAATGGATGCACACTTTCAACTTCAAGTCCTGTTGAAGTTAGAACTTTTCCAATCTCTTCTGGGGACTCCGGAATATCGATATACTCTTTAAGCCAATTATATGAAATGGTCATAACGCGAAATAAACCTGTAAAAATAACAGGTAATGACTAAATGTTGGCTAAAAGTTT
>CBQWHS010000113.1:0-9080 GCA_967728665.1 uncultured Chryseosolibacter sp.
ATTGGGTAAATGGCTTGGATCACTTGTGGGAGCGTTGGTGATCGGCACTGCTTTTCCTCACGCGATAAAATTATTTCCCGGCTTGTTAAATCCATACTGGTACTTCATTATGATATCGGCAATGGCGATTATCGGCGGGATAATGATCTTCGGTTTGGTTGGAGATGGGCCTTATCGAAAAGCTTCAAAGAAATTTACATTCGCGAATGTTCAACATTTATTTTCTATAAAATCATTTCGAGCGCCAGCGTTCGGCTATTTCGGGCACATGTGGGAAGTTTATTCCTGGTGGGCTTTTGTTCCCTGGATTATTTCAACTTACAACACATTCCATCCCGACACATTCAATGTTCCGTTGCTGTCGTTTTTTGCAATTGCAAGTGGCTTCGCTGGTTGTGCCGGAGGCGGCATCATCTCTTCCAAAACCGGTAGCTTCACCGTTGCGCTGTATGCATTGATCGGATCAGCTGTGTGTTGCCTTGTTTCTATCTTCATGTTTAGTTTCCCTTCATCCCTATTTGCGTTTTTCTTAATAGCATGGGGCGCGTTGGTGGCGGGGGATTCACCGCAGTTTTCTACGTTGATCGCACAACAGTCTCCAGAAAAT
This sequence comes from uncultured Chryseosolibacter sp., assembly GCA_967728665.1. Lineage (GTDB taxonomy): Bacteria > Bacteroidota > Bacteroidia > Cytophagales > Cyclobacteriaceae > Chryseosolibacter. The sequence continues at coordinate 608 of CBQWHS010000113.1, forward strand.
GTGAGAGGTTCAGCCATCACATTATCAACCTGCCTGGGATTCACAATTACCATCGCGAGCATTCAACTTCTCAACTACGTCCAACATATTCTTGATCCGCAATTCATGTTTTGGGTTCTTTTGCCTGGACCAATTATCGGCGTAATCGCCATGATCAAGAACGGACGTTAACGCTCATATTTTAATTAGCAAGTCTTTTTCCACATTAGTACACCCTTCTCCGCTTGTCAAATTGCTGTGAGAGATATTTCCATTGTCTCATCATTGGTGTAACTTAGTTCTCCTTAAAATTAAACAACATGGAAAGACGAAAATTTCTACAAACATCTGTTCTGGCAACAACCGCAGTGACGGCCGGATTGTCAACGGCAAGCGCTAAAGGGCAACAAAAAAATAAGGAGATATATGAATGGCGAGTTTATGAAACGATGCGAGGCGGTCAGTCCGTTTTGGAGAATTATTTTTCGACTGCATTAATTCCAGCTTTGAACAGACTCGGAGTGAAACGTGTCGGTGTATTTACTGAGATGAGCAAGAACGAACCTGCAATCATTTACATGCTGATTCCCTATAGCTCACTCGATGATTATTTGAAAGTAAATGAAAGTTTAAAGAATGATAAAGATTTTCAAACGGCATCAGCTGCCTATAATCAACAACCCGCTGAGAAACCTGTGTATGTTAGAATGGATACGGCACTGATGATCGCATTCGATGGATTGCCGCAAATGATCGCCCCGGATAAAAGCCCGCGCATGTTTGAAGTTCGGACGTACGAAGGCTACAATGAAGATGCCGTGCGTAGAAAAATTAAGATGTTCAATGAAAGTGAATTTGATATTTTTAAGAGAGTAAAGTTGAATTCAGTATTCTTTGGAGAAGTGATCGCCGGCAAAAACAGACCGTGCCTTACCTATATGGTTACGTTTAAGAATATGGAAGAGCGCGATGCAAATTGGAAAGCCTTTCAAGTTGATCCTGATTGGCAGAAAGTTTCCAAGGATCCACAATATGCAAATACAGTATCGAAGATCTACAAGATCTTTCTTGAACCAACCTCATATTCACAAGTCTGATTCACAATTTGTGTAAGTAATATCATAAAATCCGTTTCTTTGGGAACGGATTTTTAATTTGTATGGCAATGAAAAAGGAACAGTTACATCTTAAGGGACCGGCGCTGTCCCGCATTGTAGCCGGAGCATGGCGGTGGAATTCTGTTTCAGAAACAGAAATTGTGAAACTAATCGTTGCTTCACTTGAAAGTGGAATTACCAGCTTCGACCACGCTGATATTTATGGCGATTATGCAAACGAAAAACTGTTCGGACGAGCATTGAAGAAAGTTAGCGTAGCACGCCAGGAAATTCAACTGATCAGCAAGTGCGGAATTAAATTATTGTCTTCATCCCAGTCGAACACCTGGATTAAACATTACGACACATCAAAAAAACACATCCTTCAATCTGTTGACAACTCATTGCAGAATCTGACCACGGATTATCTTGATGTGTTGTTGATACACCGGCCTGATCCATTGCTTGATCCTGAAGAAGTATCGGAAACCTTTGGGCTATTGAAGCAAAATGGCAAAGTATTGCATTTTGGTGTTTCGAATTTTTCAGGGAGCCAATTCGAAATGTTACAGTCATATTTGCCCTTTCCGTTGGTGACAAACCAAATTGAAATGTCACTCACGAAACATGAAAGCTTATTTGATGGCACGGTTGACGCGCTGCAGAAATATAAAACTTCACCAATGGCATGGTCGCCTCTTGGTGGTGGAAAACTCGTGAGTGACCAAAATCCGTACTTAGCCAAGAAGGAAAAATACCAGTGTTCTGACACGCAGTTGTCTCTTGCCTGGCTATTGGCCCATCCATCAACTATTTTTCCTGTTATCGGCACCACTAAACCTGATCGAATTACAGAAAGCGCTAAGGCAACTTCCATTACGTTGGACCGTCAGGATTGGTTTGAGATGCTGAAAGCTGTTACTGGAAAAGATGTTGCCTGACTCTTTCAGAGAAAATCGCATAACATCAACAGTGCTTCGCATAACCGTCGATTTCGAATGACAATCGCTGTTGATAACGGCTGATTGACATTTGTGTATTTCTCTGTTTTGAATCCTATCAATCATCTTCATATTTTTTCAAATAGAAACGTATTTTCATTGAAACCTTATGCATTTGAGTTTTGTATTCTCCATATTTACCGGCTATGCCCAAGAATTCCGTCCAAGTGAAAACAGCTGATCCAACAGGCTTTGAAAATATTGAAGTAATCGGAGCGCGAGAGCACAATCTGAAAAACATTTCAGTTTCATTTCCGCGGAACAAGCTCGTAGTCATCACGGGCATTAGCGGCAGCGGAAAATCGTCTCTTGCCTTTGATACTATCTATGCCGAAGGACAGCGCAGATATATGGAGAGTTTTTCTGCGTATGCGCGAAGTTTTATTGGCAACCTTGAGCGACCAGATGTCGATAAAATTAACGGCTTAAGTCCGGTTATTTCTATCGAGCAAAAGACGACTTCCCGAAATCCAAGGTCAACGGTCGGCACGGTAACGGAGATCTACGATTTTATGCGGTTGCTCTATGCGCGTGCTGGCGAGGCATTTTCTTATTTGAGCGGAGACAAAATGGTCCGTCAATCTGAAGATCAAATTCTTGATACGATCCTTAATAATTTCAAAGGGAAAAAATTAATTCTTCTCGCTCCTGTTATTAAAGGCCGTAAGGGTCATTATCGCGAACTGTTTCAGCAGATCAGAAAATCCGGATACACAAAAGTCCGAGTCGATGGAACGATTGAAGAGATCACAGCTAAGATGCAAGTCGACCGTTACAAAATTCATGATATTGAAATTGTAATGGATCGAATTGTTGCTGACCTGAAAGATCGTGCGCGAATCAGCCAATCCATCATGAAGTCTCTTAAAGAAGGGAAAGGGGTAATGATGGTTCAGGAAGAGGGCGGTAAAGTGCATCACTTTTCCAAGTTTCTTATGGATCCGAAAACAGGTCTGTCATATGATGAACCTGCTCCCAATTCATTTTCATTTAATTCACCTTATGGAGCGTGTCCAACTTGTAACGGGTTAGGTCAGATCGAAGAGATTACAGAACAGTCTGTTATTCCTGATAAAAATTTAAGTATTAGCCGTGGAGGAATTCTTCCTCTTGGGGAATACAGAGACATCTGGATCTTCAAAAAAATTGAAGCTATCTTGAAGCGATACAAACTGACATTGAGCACCCCATTGAAGAACATTCCAAAAGATGTGATCAATGTCCTTCTTTATGGAGACGATGTGCCAGTGGGTGTTGCCTCTGTCAAATATCCCGGCACGGAATGGAACACAAAATTTGAAGGTATTGTCAACTTCCTTGAGAAGCAACGTGATGAAGGATCTGAGTCGATTAAAAAATGGGTCGAAGATTTTACGATCATTAAAACTTGTCCGGGGTGCAATGGTGCGCGGCTTAAGAAAGAATCACTCCACTTCAAATTAGATGGAAAGAATATTGCCGAACTCTCAATCATGGGAATCACGCAACTCAACAAATGGTTTGACGGTTTGGAAAATCGTTTAGACGACAAGCAACGAGTTATTGCCACGGAAGTTTTAAAAGAGATCCGAAAACGAATAGGTTTTCTACTCGATGTTGGTCTTGACTATCTGAATCTAAACAGGCCGATTCGCACTCTTAGCGGAGGAGAATCTCAACGGATTAGATTGGCCACACAGATCGGCACTCAATTAGTTGGCGTGTTATACATTCTGGACGAGCCAAGTATTGGCCTCCACGCACGCGACAATGTAAAATTAATCAAGGCACTGAAAGATCTCCGTGATCTTGGAAATTCAGTAGTTGTGGTTGAGCACGATAAGGACATGATGCTGGAGTCTGATTACATTCTTGACATCGGTCCAGGAGCAGGAAGACATGGAGGGCACGTTGTAGGCGAAGGTGACCCGGCAACTTTTTTAAGGAATGACAGCACGACTGCAAAATACCTTAGTGGAAAGTTGGGAATCAATTATTCTCGTGAACGAAGAAAAGGAAGAGAAGAAAAACTTGTATTGACGGGAGCAACCGGAAACAATTTAAAAAATGTGACACTTGAAATTCCACTTGGAATATTAATGTGTGTTACTGGAGTTTCCGGAAGCGGCAAGTCCACATTGATTCATGATACACTGTTCCCAATTTTAAATAAACATTTTTACGGTTCAAGGACGGAACCATTAGCGCATAAAAAAATTGAAGGCCTTGAATTGCTTGATAAAGTTATTGAAGTCGATCAATCGCCAATTGGGAGAACGCCTCGTTCAAATCCCGCAACTTATACTGGAGTGTTCACAGATATTCGGGATTTATTCTCCCAATTACCGGAGGCAAAAATTCGTGGATACAAATCCGGAAGATTTTCGTTCAACGTAAAAGGCGGACGTTGTGAAACTTGTGAGGGCGCCGGGCTTCGTTTAATCGAAATGGAATTCCTTCCTGATATTCATGTTCCCTGCGAGACATGCAAGGGTAAACGTTACAATCGCGAAACGCTTGAAGTTCGTTTCAAAGGAAAATCCATCTCTGACGTCTTGGACATGACGGTGGAAGAAGCCGTGACATTTTTTGAAAATCAACCAAAGATCATCCGAAAAATTCAAACACTCCAGGAAGTTGGCCTTGGTTACATTTCCCTCGGTCAACATGCCACAACTCTTTCCGGAGGTGAAGCACAGCGTGTAAAACTGGCAACGGAACTTTCGAAGAGGGACACTGGAAAGACGATTTATATTCTTGATGAACCAACAACTGGCTTGCATTTTCAGGACATCGCCCATTTGCTTGACGTACTACAAAAACTTGTCGACAAAGGAAATACAGTGCTGGTGATTGAGCATAACATGGACATCATTAAGTCTGCAGATTATATTGTTGATATCGGACCGGAAGGTGGAGAAAAGGGAGGAACGATTGTAGCGAAAGGAACGCCGGAACAAGTTTCAAAAGTAGCCGCGAGTTATACTGGTAAATTTCTCAAAACAGAATTAGGATAAATTATGAATTCCATCACGCGACAGTATTTACTCGGAGCGATTTTTATAGGCGTTGCTATTTACCAATGTATAATTAAAGACTATTTGGAGTTCGCATTATACTCCGTTGCGGGGTTGTCATTCGTGTTTAATGCCTTGACATTCGAACCAAAGCTTGTTGCTTACAAAAAGACAATGGTGATCATCACCTGGGTTTTAATCGCTGGTGCCGGCTTGCTGTTTCTGTGGCTTCTTCAGTTCAAATATTTCTAAATCACCTCACGCAAAAAATTCCGCTCATTAGAATACTCATTTGATTAATTTTAGTCTGTGGTAAAAAGGCGACTTTACTGGACTCTTCAAATTGGTGGATGGCTTGTTTATGCCGTGGTTCAGATCGTCTCAAGCGTTCTCGCTACCGGAACAATTAGTCCAAGACGTGCAGTGTTTCTGCTTTACGAGGCATTGATTTGCCTCCTGGTTACGCACGTGTTCCGAATTTATGTGAAACAAAAAAAATGGATCGAGTGGAGGATGCAGCAACTAATTCCCATGGTTGTTTTAAGCGCATTCCTGCTCGGCGTGTTAATCTACTTTCTTCGGATGCCAGTCAGTTTTCTTCTCGGAATTTTTGACAGAACTGTCGCATTCGATCTGTCGAGAATCGCTGGACTGACTGCAGTGTATGCCGTGATTCTTTTCCTCTGGTCAGTATTATATTTCACGTATCACTACTTCGACCAATACAATAAAGCATTGAAGTACGAAGCATCGATGGTGCAAATCGAGTTAAACAATTTAAAATCGCAGCTCAATCCTCATTTTATTTTCAACGCGCTCAATAGCATTCGTGCGTTGGTCGATGAAAATCCTGTTAAATCAAAACAGGCGATTAACCAACTTTCAACAATCTTGCGCAGTTCGCTGGCGAGCGATAAAAAAGGATTGACAAAATTCGCAGAGGAACTGAAAATCGTTAAGGATTACCTCGGGCTTGAGAGTATTCGATTTGAAGAACGGTTAAAGACCGAATTTGATATTCACCCTGACTCCTATAATTTTTTTGTTCCACCATTAATGGTACAAACCCTCGTGGAAAATGGCATCAAACATGGCATCTCAAAACTTACTGCGGGTGGTGTTATTCAGGTAAGAACGGTAGTGGAGAAAGGGAAGTTAAAAATTGCGATTCGAAACAGTGGACATCTTGTAAACGGTGCGAAAAAAGGATCGGGAATTGGGTTAAAAAATACATTCCAAAGATTAAAATTAATTTATGGCGAGGAAGCAACGTTTCGAATTGTAAACGAAAACGATAATTTTGTCCTCACAGAAATTGTAATTCCACAAAACAAAAAGGTATGAGAGCATTGATCATTGATGACGAACGTCTGGCAAGAAAAGAGCTGATGAAATTGCTGGAAGATCATCCCATGATTGAAGTGGTCGGAGAAGCAATGAATGCTGATGAGGCCATTAACATGATTAATGATCTCAATCCAGATTTGTTATTTCTTGATATACAAATGCCTGGCAAAACAGGTTTTCAATTGCTTGAGGAATTAGACTCGGTCCCACTGGTGGTATTCACTACTGCCTATGACGAATTTGCATTGAAAGCATTTGAAGTAAATGCACTGGACTATTTGTTGAAACCAATTCAACCCGAGCGTCTTGCCGAGACTGTGGCGAAACTTTCTGAAAAGGAACGTGCAAAAACAGTAGCTACAAATGGTCCCGAGAAAAAGCTTGGACTTAATGACCAGGTTTTTGTGAAGGATGGAGACCGCTGCTGGTTCGTGAGCTTGTCAAATGTTCGGTTGTTCGAATCTGATGGCAATTACATCAAAGTGTATTTCGACGCAAATCGTCCGATGATTCATAAATCCCTTAATGCTTTGGATGAAAAGCTTGATGAGCGTGCGTTCTTTCGTGCAAGTCGCAAGCACATCGTGAACCTGAGTTGGGTTGAAGGAATCGAACCTTGGTTTAATGGTGGACTTATGGTTCGTCTTCGCGGAGGTGATAAAGTTGAAGTGAGCCGCAGGCAAGCTGCAAAGTTTAAGGACATGATGAGTTTGTAACTCAGGATTGTCTTCAAACACGCAGTTCCGACAATACTAATTCAAAACCTTTAAGCACTGGCTCGCCGGATATCGGCTGATTGAAGTCCACGTGCATCGTTTCAGTGTTGGAGGTAAACACGTAAACTTTCTCTTCATCAGCATCGACTAACCATCCAAGTTTACATCCGTTGCTAATCCATTCGCGCATTTTCAATTTCAAATCTGAAATTGAATCGCTTTTTGATTTCAATTCAACAATAAATTCCGGACAAACATGAGGAAAAGACTGAAGCTCTTTTGCAGAAAGTTTAGAGAGAACTTCATTACTGACCCATGCCGCATCCGGATTTCGAACAGCCCCATTGTTCAACGTAAATCCAGTGTCAGAATCAACACATTCCCCTAGCCTGAATTTTTTATTCCAATGAGTCAATTGATAAAGAATCTCGTTATTGCCTTTTCCGGTTAAAAAATGTGTTGGCAACATAATGACAATTTGCCCATCAGCATTCCGCTCGATTTTTACATCGCGGTTTTGCCGACAGAAATGAAAGAATTGCTCATCGCTCATTCTTTCAATGAAGTCGCCTTTTAATGTGGTCGGAAAAACCATACCTAAATTTACATCCATTTTAAAACTCTTCCGAATCCAAGGAGTTAACGATGCTTACAGTCCAATGATCAATTGGTTAGATATAAAAGCATTAGAGAGAACGGCAGGTTAATAAACCTTTTAACAAGCTACGAACTCAAATTGCTGCCCCATTTCGTGTAAAAAAATATTTTAATTTTTTGAACGAGCTAACTGCGTAATTCTGCGAGAATTAATTCAAACCCAGGAAGAACAGATTCTCCCGACAATGGTTGATCAAAATTATTGCGAATCGATTCATTTTCAGACGTGAAAATGTAAACTTTCTCTTCATCAGCATCGACTAGCCATCCAAGTTTACATCCGTTGCTAATCCATTCGCGCATTTTCAACTTCAAATCTGAAATTGAATCGTTTTTTGATTTCAATTCAACAATAAATTCCGGACAAACATGAGGAAAAGACTGAAGCTCTTTTGTAGAGAGTTTGAAGAGGACTTCGTTACTAATCCATGCCGCATCCGGATTTCGAACAGCCCCATTGTTCAACGTAAATCCAGTATCAGAATCAACACATTCCCCTAAGTGGTATTTTTCGTTCCACTTCCCCAATTGATAGAGGATATTAAAATTTCTTGTTCCTGTTAAAAAATGCGTTGGCGACATAATGACAATTTGCCCATCAGCATTCCGCTCGATTTTTACATCTCGGTTTTGCTGACAGAAATGAAAGAATTGCTCATCGCTCATTCTTTCAATGAAGT
>CBQWHS010000114.1:0-9068 GCA_967728665.1 uncultured Chryseosolibacter sp.
AGTAAATTAACATCACCCTCTCAAATAGAAGGATGCACTCGAGAAATAATATTCCCCGGATGTGAATGTATTCAAGTTTTTGAAAAAGAAATCTATCCTCGTAAACAGGCATGCTGAACACATTCCGTGTCAGCCTAACATCAACAAGTGACTGCGTGGTTGAAAATTGTTTAGCATTTTGACGTTGAAGTTTCAGAGTTGCATAGTGACCCTAAACTGGCGCAAGTCCCCGTCTCGGGCGCAAGTCTTCCAGAACAGATTTGTGCGATGGTCCCGATGGCTATCGGGAGTGCCTTTTTTAATTTCAGTCTTCGGACTGAATTCAAATCCTGATGTTAATGAAAATAAATGAAGTCAAAGACTTCAGTAATGAAGGGCACAAGTCTCACGCATGCCGTTACTCGTGCTAAGACTTGCGCCAGATCGGCGCAAGTCCTCCAGTCCAAATTCTTTGCGATGGACGTGACTTGGTCACACTTGCGCGGTCGTGAAGACATCAACGCTAAAAGGCACAAGTCTGGAAGACTTGCGCCAGTGTTGAGGCTTCTTCAAGGGCAGTTCTGACAGGCATCGGCACGACAAGTAATTGTTCGACACTCAAGTCTTTTGTCAATTAAAAAACTTTTCTGCTGAAGCTTCCATAAAATCCAACTTGTCAGAAAAAATTTAAAAGAAATACAAATATTTTTTTTCATCCGATTTCGAGGGTGTGTTCAAACGATTGTTCGGTTGTAGAATATAATTCTGAAAAAACGTTTGCATGAAGTACAATATTTTACGTATGTGGTTTATACGGAATTAAATTCTTTAAATTCCTTAGCGATTTAACCTAACAACTGTTTATGAAAAGATTTCTACTAACGTTTTTTACGTTGGCCTTATCTGCTTTTGCCTTTGCGCAAGAGCGCGAGGTCGCAGGGATTGTAACAAACATTGCAGATGGCGCTGCTCTTCCAGGAGTGAACGTCATCCTGAAAGGCACCACGAATGGTACGACCACTGATGGCGAAGGTAAATTCAAATTAATGGCGCCACCCACCGGGGGAATTCTCATCTTCTCCTTCATCGGTTTGACCACTCAAGAAGTGGACCTGGGAACACGAAGCGATTTTGCTGTACAGCTTACGGAAGACTCAAGGCAGCTCTCAGAAGTTGTGGTCACAGCTTTTGGCATCGAGAAGAGCAAAGAAGCTTTAGGCTATTCGCTCCAGGATGTGAAAGGCGAAGCGTTGACCGAGGCGCGTTCACCAAACCTGTTGAATGGATTGTCTGGAAAAATCGCCGGTGTTCGGATCACTCCAAATTCAGGACCTGGAAGTGGTTCAAATATTCAGATCCGTGGTCAATCTTCTGTCAGTGGCGTTAATCAACCCTTATTTGTCGTAGATGGTGTTCCGATGGAGCAATCACAAAATGCCGGAAAACAATTTGGAGGAGGAATGTCTGAGATCAATCCAGATAATGTGGCCAGCATTTCTGTTCTGAAGGGTCCCAGTGCTACAGCATTGTATGGCTCGCGCGGGCAGAACGGTGTGATCCTTATCACAACTAAAAACGGATCAGGAACAAAGGGAATAAGTGTGGAAGTAAATTCCAACGTAATGTTTGAGCGCCCTGCAGTTAAGCCGAAGTTTCAGAATACATATGGCGGTGGAAATGGTTATCGCACTTGGTATACCAACGGACGCAGTGCTACCATAAGCGATCCCCTCGAGATACAACAGTATCGCGATGCTTATGGCAGCGCAGCACCGTTGACTGGAACTGACGGGACAGATGAAAGCTGGGGCGCACCGATGGATGGTCGTCTAGTCAGACATTGGTGGACAGGCACAGAAACGGCACCGCTCACACCTGCTCCGAATAACTGGGATGATTATTGGGAAACTGGTAAAACCATTACGAACAATGTAGCCATTGCTGGCGCAGATGACAAAGGAAGCTTCCGGCTCTCTGTTGGTCGTCTTGGCCAGGATGGCATTATGTATAACAATGATTACTGGCGAAATAACTTTAAGCTTAATGCTGTTCATGATTTCACCGATAAATTTACCGCGACCATTTCTGCAGAGTACATAAAATCCGGTTCGGATAACAGGAGCTACCAGGATGGTCAGCAATTCATCTGGTCGCATCGTCAGACAGATTGGGCAAAGTTGAAACATTACAATGACTACCGAAGCATTAGTATCCTAAAGCCCGGAGATGGAGATGCTCCAAATTGGCAACATACTTTTTTTATAAATCCTTTTTTCGCACAGGATAAACTTCCGTACTCCAATGAGAAGGACCGCATCGTCGGAAACGTAGCCCTCAATTACCAGATACTCCCTTCGCTGAGTGTCATGTTAAGGTCTGGTACCGATATCTGGACCGACACACGGATCAATGTGCTCAATTATGAAAGAGTTCGTGCAGGTACACAGCTGTATGGCCAGTATTCAGAGGAAGTTTTAAGAAATCAGGAAACGAATACAGATGTGATCCTCACTTTTAACAAAGAGCTGACAACGGATTTCAAATTAAATGCGATGCTCGGGGGCCTGTTGCGCTCGAACTATTATAAACGAAATTTCGCCCAGGTAAATCAGCTCGTAACAGATGGCATTTACACTTTAGCAAACTCGATACCCAGTCTCAATACAGTCTCCAGTACGATTGAAGAAAGAGAATCCCAAAGCTTGTTTGGGTCTGCATCGCTTGGCTATCGCGATGCTGTATTTCTGGATGTAACCGCACGCAATGACTGGTCAAGTGTTTTGCCATCGTCCAACTGGTCATACTTTTATCCATCGCTTGGAACAAGCATCATTTTAACAGAATTGCTTGATGTAAAAAGCCCAATGCTCTCCTTTGGAAAAATACGCGCTAGCTGGGCTCAGGTTGGCAATGACACAGATCCTTATCGGTTAAAGCAATTGTATTACTACGGCGCTGCGTGGAACGGATCTGTTCCTGAACTTTATGAAGGTCTGGAAATTGCAAATCCAACGCTGAAACCCGAAATGACTACTGGTATTGAGCTGGGTTTTGAAGCACGCTTTCTAAACGATCGTATCGGAATAGATTTCACATATTATGATCAATCGACAAAAGATCAGATCCTGGCGGTGGAAATTTCAAAAGCCAGTGGATACAATACCCGTTTGTTGAATGCCGGTGAAGTAACAAACAAGGGCATAGAGATCGTATTGAACGCAACGCCTGTGAAGTTGGCTAACGGATTAACATGGGAGGCAACTTTAAATTTTGCGCGCAACCGGAATAAGGTGGTCGAACTAGCCGAAGGACTCACCACCTACACGCTGAACTCAAGAAACAGTTTGTCTTCCCTGGCTATGGTCGGCCAGCCTTATGGAACTCTTTTTGGAATTGGGTTTGAACACGCACCGGATGGCAGTATACTCTACAGCGGAGGACTTCCAGTAGTTTCTACAACGGCAAGGGTATTAGGCAACACACAACCTGACTGGACAGGTGGCATTCAGAATACGATAAGCTTCAAAGGAATAAGTCTTTCTGCTTTAATCGATATCCGTGCAGGTGGTGATGGTTACAACGAAGGTGTTGGCATTGCCCGATGGACGGGACAATATGCTGAAACGGCAGTAGGCAGGGAAGAAGGCGTGATCGGTGTAGGCAGCGTGAATGTGGGATCCGCGGAGAGCCCTTCATATGTTCCTAACAATGTTGTTGTGCCAGCGCGATCACTCTACGCCTATAATAACGCACGTACATATCATGAAGCTTCTATATTCGATCTTAGCTACGTACGTCTGCGCGAAGTTTCCCTGGGCTACTCAATTCCAGGGTCCTTGTTGAAGGGTTTGTTTATTAAGTCGGCTAAGATTTCAGCTGTAGGAAGAAACCTCGCCCTTTTGCTCAGCAACATACCTCATGTTGATCCAGAGTTTGATCGGATAGGCGGAAATTCATTCGGCTTTGGTTATGGAGAATTGCCAACCACAAGGAGCCTTGGGTTTAATGTAAATCTTACTTTCTAAGACTTCAAAAACATGATCGCTATGAAAAAATTAAACTTAAAAGTATATACAATGCTGGTGATCTGTACACTGTGGTCAACGTCGTGTACAGACAACTTTGAAGAAAAAAATACGAGTCCCAATTTTCCTAATGTCGCCAACCCCGCTACGTTGCTGACAACTACTATTGAGCGCACGGCTGACAGACTATGGGGAAGCAACATACGCTACGAACGCCTTAACATCGATGGCCCCATGTGCTGGATGGGATACTTCGGCCGCAACATCTATAGTAACGAAGGCGATGATTATACCATTCAGCTCTCCATGTATAATAACAACTGGAAAGCCTTATACAACGATGCATTAGTTAATGCGCAAAGTATCGTAAAACTTTCCGCTCCTGAAGGAAAATCTCCTCATGCTAATTATGAAGGGGTTGGCATCGTGCTGCGAAGTCTCGTATTTTCAGTACTCACGGATTGTTACGGACCGATTCCTTATTCGCAAGCGTTAAAAGGGACGGCAGCGGCTCCAATCTATACCCCTTCTTATGATACGCAGGAGGCGGTGTATGCTGGTTTACTGGCCGATCTTAAAACAGCGAATGAAAAACTGCAGGTTGCGGCAAATGGTGGATTGCCAATTGCCGCAAGTGCAGATATTCTTTACGGAGGAGATATTCTGAAATGGAAAAAATTTGCCAATTCTCTTCGCTTGCGTTTGGCAAATCGCCAGGCGGCAAAAAAACCGACCGAATCGAGACAGATCATAAAAGAAATACTGGACGATCCGGCTACTTATCCAGTGTTCACAAGCAATGCTGATAACGCGCGCATTGTTCACACCGCCAATCGCCCGAGCAATAATGAATGGCATGAGACCATGGTGCAGGGTGGTCGAACTGATTGGAATGTAGGTAAGACTTTAATCGACAAGTTGCTTGCGCTCAATGACACCCGTATTGCAATTTATGCGCAACCTCTTTCATCAGGCGCTTATGCTGGTATACCAAATGGATTACCGGATGCTGTTGCAACAACCTATCTGAATTCAACCAGTAAAATAGGCACCACCTTCTTAGCCGCCATTGCGCCTACAGTAATCATGACTTATTCAGAGCTTCAGTTTATTCTCGCCGAAGCGGTGATCGATGGTGATGCTACAGTGGGCACAGCGCAGACCTATTTTCAAAATGGAATCACAGCATCATTTATGCAGCATGGTGCCACCATCCCAGCAACTTACATTTCAAACCTTGGTCCTGTAACCAAAGCGCTTATCCTGGATCAAAAATACATTGCCTTGTACGGTCAGGGAATTGAAGCCTGGACTGAATACAGACGCACTGGACTTCCGGTGATGCCGGCGAAAGATAGCCGGGCTGTTTTTGTAAACAATGCAATACTCCCAACACGACTTCCTTATCCAACCTCTGAGCAGTCGTTGAACGCCGTTGAATATGGTAAAGGTGTCGAACTCATCGGAGGAAAGAACGATGCGCAGGCAAAACTATGGTGGGTTGAAAACTAAAACATAAATCAATTATGAATACTATAAAAATGAATATACTCAGAATGAAGTTTTTAGGCTTCGCCTTTTTGACGGTAACGCTTTTTTCATGTAATGAAGAAGATCCGTTTGTCGAGCGCGTGGCATCTCCGGTACTGCTCGATTTTGACGAAGTGACAGGCTATCTCGCCAGTGGAGGGTTGACTTCGATACCTTCCGTTACTAAAACTGTTACAGCGACCAACTACATGAATGCCGTTGTGCTGTCTCTCACGGTCTATGAACTTGACAAGAGTGGAATACTAGATCACACCGTTGGTATTGATTCGATTCCGGTAGCGAACCTTGCATTGACCTTCTCCAAAAGAGATGGAAGTGCTCCGATCGAAGTGATTTCAGATGCGTCCGGAAAAGTGATCATTTCCACAACATGGGAAGCCTTAGGCGTGACTGATGTTTCGACGATCGCCACAGCAAAGCCTGCTAAAAGTATTACGATACCATTATTATGGGTTGGAGAATACAAAGGACAATCATTCGCGAGGTACTCGCAGGTAGTGTTTTCCAAGTCCGCCTCATAACATTAAATCATTCATCAATTAAACTTAATTAATCCACCATGAATAACTCAGTTGTAAACAGAAGATCCTGGCTGAAGCAAAGTGTACTGGCTGCCGGAGGCATCGCCATTGCACCTAATCTCTTTGCAAAACCTGCCTTCGGAATGACGCCATTGAACAACACTATGTTGGTTGAAAACTATCATGTGATTCTACAGGAACGCGATAACATGAAGGCCAGGCTGCTGGCTAATGAAAATCCATGGGGCCCTTCCAAAAAAGCGATAGCCGCGATAGCAGAAAGTGCTGTAAAGGGAAACCGCTATGTGTATACGAGTTCAAAAAAAATGATCGACCTGCTTGCGGAAAAAGAAGGTGTGACATCTGAACAGGTTTTGTTGTCAGCCGGATCTACAGACATCCTCGAGAAAACTGCATTTGCTTTATGCATGAAAGGCGGAAACGTAATCTCCGCAGACCCTTCTTATTTATCACTGGTGAAAACAGCACAAGCCATCGGTGCAACATGGAAGAACATTCCGCTTCGCACGGATTATGCTCACGACCTTGACGCCATGGAGAAAGGCATCGATGCCGATACCAAACTTATTTATATCTGCAATCCCAACAATCCGACGGGAACACTGACACCTATCCATGAGCTCAAAGCTTTCATTAAGAAGGTCAATTCGAGGGTACCGATCTTTATTGATGAAGCATATCTTGAATTGATGGACAAGCCCGAAACACAAACAGTAGTTGGACTTGTCAGCGAAGGATACGATGTGATCGTCTGTCGCACGTTTTCTAAAATTCATGGCATGGCTGGACTGCGCATCGGATATATGGTTGCAAAAACGGAGCGGGTAAAAATGATTCAAAAACTTGTTCGAACAGAAATGGGAATTTCCGTTACATCATTAGAAGGTGCAATGGCAAGTCTGAAGGATGTAGAATTTCAAAACTATAGTCGTGAACACACCAAAGAAGGGCGCGAATATGTTTTTGGAGAATTGAAAAAAGCGGGAATGAATCCTATTCCGTCTTATACCAACTTCATCCTATTTCCCATTCAGATGCCAGTAAAAGATTTGCTCAGCAAAATGATGGAGAAAGGTGTTGGCATACGCGGATATGAGATCAATGGAAAACCTTATGGGCGTGTCAGCATGGGCACGATGGAAGAGTTGAAACTTTTTGTCAAGTCGATCAACGCCATTGTGAGCTAACGGCCCATAAAAGTGTGTCGTTTTTTTCTTTCAGCGATCCGGGCGAAGAACCTGATCTTCGCCCGGATACGCTGACTTTTTTCAAGAGCTCGATTTTTTTTACTATTCAAAGCATATTTTCTATGAGCGCTGCTTTTACTAAAACCATATCGTTATTACTACTCATCGTCATCGGATATTTCTTTCAAAAAAAAGTTAAGCATAAGGATCAGCGCGAGGGAATAAAAACCCTGATCCTCAGCCTTGCTTTGCCAGCTACCATATTAATTGCATTGCTTCAGATTGACTTCGAGACAGACCTGATTATTATCCCGGTCTTATCGCTCGGATTTAATATTGTCATGTACTTATTAGTTGACAAGTTACCACTGGAGTCTGTTTTTAATATTCCGGCCAGCCAATATCGTACACTGGTCATGCTCATTCCGTCACTCGCTCCGGGATTATCGTGCTTTCCGTTTATTATTGAATACAGTGGTCAGGGTCCGCTTGCAATGGCTGCGCTCGCTGACGTTGGAAATAAGATTTTTGTGTTAGTCATTTCATACACCATTGCAATGAAATGGTATTATCAGGTAAATAAGAAGCATGCAGAAAATGGCACCGGAATGAAAGAGATGCTGATAGCGATGGTCAATGAACCTGTGAACCTGGTAATCGTCGCAGCTATTATCATGCTTTCATTCGGACTCACGTACACTTCGCTTCCGGAAGCGCTTACATTAAGTATCGATCGACTGAGCATGATGATGACACCCTTGATTCTTTTATTCATTGGCTTATCGATGAAACTCTCGTGGAGTCAGGTAAAAACAATATTTTCGTTTCTGTTTTTTCGATCATCGATTGCTTTCATGATGAGCGGTGCTGTGCTCTATTTTTTTCCGGTGGCAGACGTTGCCACAGCGTTGCTCATCATTGTATTCCCACAGAGCGCGTGTAGCTTCTGGCCGTATGCGCATATGGCAGCGGTGGGAAAAATAGAAAACAACTTACCGGGAGAAAATAGAATTAGAACATTTGATCTCGATTTCGCAATGAACGTCCTTGCATGCTCTATGCCGTTCTCCGTTGTTTTAATTATGATCGTGTTTGCTTCCGGGGACTTTTTTGCAAAGCCACTACCGGTATTTGTAGCTTCTGGAATATTCCTCGTCATAGGAGCAGGCATTGCGTTATTATCATTTAAGCTTTTCCCGCTGTATAAAAACGATCCCGATCCTCAACTTCAAATGACAAGAGAATTAGAATAACACCCTCCCCTGCATCTGGCGCAAGTCTTAGCATGAGCGATGGCATGTGTGAGACTTGTGCCAGTGTTGGGGTATTCTCTCGCCATGCGCATGACTCCCCCTGTCATTAACTCAACGATGATTTTTACTATTAATCATTTACCTTTGTCCTGCTGTGGCAGGCAACAATTTGTATTTAATGATTCACCATTAAACATTGTTGCATTTATGAAATGGCAAGATCCACCACCACTCAGCGCTGCCTATTTTGAAGAAGCAAACATCAGGCTTGTCTGGTCTGAACTTCACACTCGTTTTGGATTTCCACTCGAACCCTGGAAGAAAAGGTTCGATGAATACTGTAAACGATCACTCACTAAAGACCGTGTCGAAGGATTTTATCTATTCGGAAACGATGTTATCAATCCAGTGCTGAATGGGATTCTTTGTCGGAAAAGCGGGCATCCCACTTTTCTTAAGTTGGTGGAGTATGTGGCGAAGCGGTGATTGAAGACGTTCTAAAATCTAAAAATCCCGTCTCAGGCGCAAGTC
>CBQWHS010000115.1:0-9022 GCA_967728665.1 uncultured Chryseosolibacter sp.
AGCTCCGGTCTAAAAAAACATATTGTGGGCACAAATGTCGATAACAATTCGCCAACAATGACATTGACTTCTTCTCCTGAGCACAATTCTTTATTGAGACTTGCTGATGTGTACCTGGTCTACGCGGAGGCAATTATGGGCAACAACGCCTCAACATCAAATGCGGATGCACTTCAATATTTTAACAGCGTTCGCACAAGGGCAGGCCTTGATCCGGTAGCATCTATCAGCGCCGACATGTTGTTTAAGGAAAGAAGACTTGAACTGGCCTGTGAAAGTCATTTTTGGGAGGATATTGTAAGACTTTCTTACTACAATCAAGCGCAGGCTATAAATGAGCTCAATGGACAGGAGCGAATTACCTTCACCTACGACAATGGTGTTGCAACTAAGGGAAACTCATATGGGATTGTCACACCGGCAAGCAGCAATACTTTCAGATTCCCAATGCCTTCATCAGAAGTAACGGCTAATCCCAAATTATTAGAACCTCCGGTACCATACTCATTTTAAAAAATAAGAGAAATGAAAAAGATAATATACAACCGCATTTACTTCCTCCAGTTTTTATGCATAGTAGCCGTTTTTGCACTACTGTTTGCTTGTGAAAAAGATGAAGCAAATCCTCCGGTTATTAGCGAAATCCGAAATTATGATGCTTCGCCCAACGACACCATTATCAATACTTTGAACGCTGGCCAATGGGTTGTGGTGCTCGGTAAAAATTTGAGTGACGTTAGACAAGTCTATTTTGGCAGCATTCCTGCAACGATCAACGGAACTTTTCTTACCAATGAAAGTATTGTCGTACAAGTACCAACTATTCCGTTTCAATCCGTGCCAAGGGAAAAGCTGAACGTAGTTACGGTGGTCAATAGTAGTGGACCTGCTTCTTTTGAAATCGCGATCACCGGCGCGCCGATTATTTCTCACGTGAGAAATTATGAGGATAATGTAATTGCTGAATCTGTTGTTCCGAGTCAAAAAATTAAAATAATTGGATATAATCTAAAGGGTGCCACGAAAATATCATTTCAGGGCGTTGCCGCTGACCTAACCAGCGTTGAATACCCTGATGATTCAACTGCTATTGTACAAGTTCCTGCTGTCTTATCGGGTGGTGATGCCTCACTTGCTAATACTATCAGTGTCACAAACAAGCTTGGAACGGGTACTTTTGCAATCAGAATTATCGGTCCGCCTATTATCACCAGTGTTTCTTATGAATTTCCCAGGGAAGGTGACCAGGTTTATCTATATGGAAATAATCTTTTTTCTGTTCAAAGTCTAACATTTGCCGGTGCAACCATTTCCTCCTATGAAGCATCAGCGGATGGCACCTCACTTAAGTTTACTGCCCCAAAACTAACCCAGAGCGGACCCGTTGCCATTACAACGAAGGGTGGACAATTTACTACCGCTTACACGGTGAACGACCTTACAACGGGAATGATCGGTAATATGGAATGGGGTGACAAATTTGGTTACGCATGGTGGGGAGGTGCGAGCCTAACGAGCGGAAATCCTAGTTCAGGATGGCCACCGTACAATCCTGATTTTACAGGGAATTCATCGATGTTTCTTGAGTTGAAAAATAATAAATTGGCTGGCGGTGCGGGTGACGATGGCGTTGCCCTTCGTTTGAGCGAAATGCAATGGTTGCCTGCAGAAAGCCTTTCAGATCCGGTTGGCAGTTGGGTGCTTAAATTTGAAATAAACGTTCCCCATGCCTGGAACGGAGGTACTGTTACCATTAAGAGTTGGAAAGGTGACTATAGTGCCCTATGGGCTCCTTGGCAAATCTCGCCCTCCAATACAAAGCCTTATACCACCCAGGGCTGGCAGACAGTAGCCATTCCGCTCACTTCGTTCCGTACTAATAATGGAACAGGAACCTCCGTACCCAACCTTATTTCTTTAATTGGAAATACTGGTAAAACTGGGTTGATCCTTTATGTCCATAATTATAGTACCGCGCCTACGGAAACGAGCTTTGATGCTTCCTTTGATAATTTCAGAGTAGTAAAAAGATAAATTTTCATAGCACCAATTACAGGATTAAAGTAAAAGACTCGCTGGTATTCAATGATAAGTTGAATATCCAGCGAGTCTTTTTAATGGTGGAGGAGTTAATGCGTACATAAAATCACAAACAGTAAAATGAAAATCGATTATTTCTTTAAAATAAGTTTAGTAATTCTTGTTGCCATTGTTTGCCTCAGTTCCTGCAAAAAAGATCAGAATATTGAGCCAGAGCTTTTAATTTCTGCGACCACGATTTCCATCCCTGCTGAAGGGGGGACATCAGAAATTTCATTAGTATCCAACGACAGTTGGAGTATCAGCAACGCTGCCTTTGATTGGCTAAAATTAGATGCAACATCAGGCAATAGTGGAACTACCATTATTCAGTTAACCGCGGCATCTAATAGTTCAGGATCGACTCGCTCTGGGATATTGACAGTAACCGCACATAACGGCCAGGCTAGACGCGCAACGGTTTCCCAAGTCAGCCAGATATATCCATCATACAACACATCACCGGTGCCACCAGACGCCACCGGCATGAGCAGTGGCGCTGTGCAACTGGCGAAAAAGATTACGCTAGGCTGGAATATTGGCAATACCATGGAAGCTGCCGGTGGCGAAACTGGTTGGGGAAATGTACCTATTACCGAGGCCTACATAAAATTCGTGAAGCAAACCGGATTTAATGCGATTCGCATTCCCTGTGCCTGGGATTGGTTTCATATAGATAACCGGGCTACCGCACATATTAATGAGAACTGGATGAAAAGGGTGAAAGAGGTTGTTGGTTATTGTGTAGACAATGATATGTATGTGTTACTCAATATTCATTGGGATGGCGGCTGGTTGGAAAATAATATCACCAAGGCAAAACAAGATTCCGTCAATGCCAAGCAAAAAGCATTATGGGAGCAAATTGCGACCAACATGCGCGACTTTGATGAGCATCTCATGTTTGCAAGTGCAAACGAACCAAACGCTGATGACGCTACAGAGATGGCAGTGTTAGCATCATATCACGAGACATTTGTAAATGCGGTTCGTTCGACTGGTGGTAGAAACAGCTACCGCGTTCTTGTTGTTCAAGGGCCGCAAACATCCATGACACTAACACCTCAATTAATGACGATACTTCCGAATGATCCTACTGCCAATCGCTTGATGGTTGAAGTACATAACTATACGCCTGCTCAGTTTTGTTTCCTGAACGAAGATGCGAGCTGGGGGAAAATGGCGTTCTATTGGGGTAAAGACCATCAGTCTGCCATTGAGCCAGATCGCAATTTTATAGGGGACTGGGGAACTGAGGTTGGGCAGCTTAACGGCTTCGATCTTATGAAGACTAAGTTTGTGGATAAAGGCATTCCTGTACTAATTGGTGAATATGGTGCTTACAGAAGAAATACGCCTAAAGATTTAGCTACACACAATGATGCTGTTGATTACTGGATCACGTTTGTGACGAAGCAGGCGAAGGCACGTGGTATGATTCCTTTTTGGTGGGATACCGGTGGGGCGTTGGATAGACAAAATAATACCATTAAAGATCAACGCACCATTGATGCTCTTATCGCAGGTACTAAGTAAAAAGAGTTAAGAGATAATAACTCCGGATGATATAAAATAATGATGGAGGATTATTGCGTACGAAACATCACAAACAGTAAAATGAAAATCGATTATTTATTTAAAATAAGTCTAGTAGTTCTTGTTGCCGTTGTTTGCTTCAGTTCCTGCAAAAAAGATCAGAATATTGAGCCAGAGCTTTTAATTTCTGCGACCACGATTTCCATCCCTGCTGAAGGGGGGACATCAGAAATTTCATTAGTATCCAACGACAGTTGGAGTATCAGCAACGCTGCCTTTGATTGGCTAAAATTAGATGCAACATCAGGCAATAGTGGAACTACCATTATTCAGTTAACCGCGGCATCTAATAGTTCAGGATCGACTCGCTCTGGGATATTGACAGTAACCGCACATAACGGCCAGGCTAGACGCGCAACGGTTTCCCAAGTCAGCCAGATATATCCATCATACAACACATCACCGGTGCCACCAGACGCCACCGGCATGAGCAGTGGCGCTGTGCAACTGGCGAAAAAGATTACGCTAGGCTGGAATATTGGCAATACCATGGAAGCTGCCGGTGGCGAAACTGGTTGGGGAAATGTACCTATTACCGAGGCCTACATAAAATTCGTGAAGCAAACCGGATTTAATGCGATTCGCATTCCCTGTGCCTGGGATTGGTTTCATATAGATAACCGGGCTACCGCACATATTAATGAGAACTGGATGAAAAGGGTGAAAGAGGTTGTTGGTTATTGTGTAGACAATGATATGTATGTGTTACTCAATATTCATTGGGATGGCGGCTGGTTGGAAAATAATATCACCAAGGCAAAACAAGATTCCGTCAATGCCAAGCAAAAAGCATTATGGGAGCAAATTGCGACCAACATGCGCGACTTTGATGAGCATCTCATGTTTGCAAGTGCAAACGAACCAAACGCTGATGACGCTACAGAGATGGCAGTGTTAGCATCATATCACGAGACATTTGTAAATGCGGTTCGTTCGACTGGTGGTAGAAACAGCTACCGCGTTCTTGTTGTTCAAGGGCCGCAAACATCCATGACACTAACACCTCAATTAATGACGATACTTCCGAATGATCCTACTGCCAATCGCTTGATGGTTGAAGTACATAACTATACGCCTGCTCAGTTTTGTTTCCTGAACGAAGATGCGAGCTGGGGGAAAATGGCGTTCTATTGGGGTAAAGACCATCAGTCTGCCATTGAGCCAGATCGCAATTTTATAGGGGACTGGGGAACTGAGGTTGGGCAGCTTAACGGCTTCGATCTTATGAAGACTAAGTTTGTGGATAAAGGCATTCCTGTACTAATTGGTGAATATGGTGCTTACAGAAGAAATACGCCTAAAGATTTAGCTACACACAATGATGCTGTTGATTACTGGATCACGTTTGTGACGAAGCAGGCGAAGGCACGTGGTATGATTCCTTTTTGGTGGGATACCGGTGGGGCGTTGGATAGACAAAATAATACCATTAAAGATCAACGCACCATTGATGCCCTTATCGCGGGTACTAAGTAAAAAGAATTAAGAGATAATCCTCCAAATGATATGAGATAAAGCATCCGGTTAAAATGTAAAAAATATTGAACTGCATTACTGGAATTTCCGCATTGACCGTTGGAGCATAGATTTCGAAAAATTGATGCTCAATTCTTAAAACAATACTCCGGGAACATTACAGGCGTAGCTGATTTTATTAAAAAAAATAGAATCGCATCCTTATCCCGAAAATATTTTTATCGACAAGGAGGGTTACATCGTGAATGTTGAAGGAGGACTAGTCGAATTTGAAGTGGAGTACTTCGAATCGATAATTGAAAAAATGCTGTAGATGGAGGGAGTATGGTGCTCACTGCCGAAACGATCGTGCGCCCACCTGATAAAGGCGCTGATGTTACGATAAATGTTTTAAAAAAATCCTACGATAGTTTTTAGTAATAACAAAGCGTTAAAATGAATCGAATTTTCACTGTGTTAATCACCTGTCTTGTGGTGAGTTCTGTTTTCGCTCAAAAGAAAAAATCACAATTCTCCGAGCGTATGATCAACGTTGACTTCAATGTTGAAAAGGGTACTTTGAATACAATGTTTAAGGAATGTGTTGGAGCTGGTCGCGCAAATGAAGGCCTCCGAGCTGACTGGCAACAACAGCTAGCGTATGTTAAAAAAGAATGCGGGTTCAAATATATTCGCATGCATGGATTATTGACTGATGACATGGCCGTATACAGGGAAGACAAAAACGGAAACCCCGAGTACAACTACATGTATATCGATGCCTTGTTTGATTATCTGCAAAGTATTGGCATGAAGCCTTTTGTTGAACTCGGCTTTATGCCATCTCAACTGGCAAGTGGTAACAAAACAATTTTTTGGTGGCGGGGCAACGTCACTCCTCCAAAAGATTATGAAAAATGGGAAGCACTGATCAGGAATCTCACGCAACATTTCACTCAACGATACGGTGAAGAAGAAGTGAAGACTTGGTATTTCGAAGTATGGAATGAACCGAACCTGGATGGTTTCTGGGCTGGGACGCAGGAGGAATATTTTAAATTGTATCAATATAGTGTGAAGGCTATCAAAAGCGTGAGTCCCTCCCATCGCGTGGGAGGCCCAGGCACGGCAGGCGCCGCATGGGAGAGCGAGATGATAAAGTATTGCGCAACGCATAATGTTCCGATAGATTTCGTGAGTACGCACACGTACGGAGTGAAGCAAGGATTTCTGGATGAGTTTGGAAATTCCGGAACGGTATTAGACAACAATCCGCTGAGCGTAAGCAGTGACGTGCTTCAGTCACGCAAGGAAATTTCCGAATCCGCCAAACCAATGCTTGAGCTTCATTATACTGAATGGAGCGCATCGTATACTCCTGCGGATCCTATACACGATAGTTATCATGAGGCTGCCTATGTGCTGCAAAAATTGAAACAGATAGGTGCCGCAGCCAACTCTATGTCGTATTGGGTATTCACCGATATTTTTGAAGAACCTGGCCCGCGATTCACTCCCTTTCATGGCGGATTTGGCATGCTGACAACGCAAGGCATCAACAAGCCGGTGTTTTATGCATATCAGTTCATGAACCGTTTGGGAAATATTGAACTTGTAAACAACGACAATTCTTCATGGGTGTGTAAAGACAACAAGGGAAATATTCAGGCTGTGATGTGGGATTACACTCATACTCTTCCAAACGATTCAGTGAACAATCAAGAGTATTACATCAAAGATCTTCCTTCAAAGTCCAAACCGAAACTGAAAGTGAACATCTCCAACATATCACCCGGAATATATGCCCTTGAGATTTACAAGATCGGTTACAGAAGTAACGATGCGTATACAACCTATCTCTCAATGGAAAAACCCACTCAACTCTCGAAACAACAAGTGGAGCATATCAAAAGACAAAATGATGGTTCACCTTTTCTAAAGGACATTGTCAACATAAAAGCGGGCACTCCTTTTACCTATGAACTGGATGTTCGGGAGAACGATGTATTTTTTATTAACCTGGTAAAACTTTAGTATAACTGCTAGCCTCACTCCTACCCCTTCGAAATATGCGAAATCAAAATTTTCTATCGATAGAGCTACTCCAGAAAAGAAAAAAATATTTTTTATGTACGGTACTATGGTGCATGGGAATGAACGTCTCGTTCGCGCAGAGTATAACCATAACGGTCAATGCCTCGGAAAATAAACGACCTGTTTCTCCTTACATCTATGGACGAAATGAAAGCTTTGAGCGCCCCACACAATTTTATACGGATGCCGGTTTGCGCTTTGCGCGGATGAACGGAGGTAATAACGCAACAGGTTATAACTGGCGTGCAAAACTTGATGTTCATCCCGACTGGTATAACAATGTTTACGCCGAGGATTGGGATATTTACGCAAAAAAAATTAATACAAACTTTCCTAACATACAGGGCATGTTTGCCTTTCAGTTACTGGGCAGAGTAGCATACAGCAACCAAAACAATTTCAATGACTGGGGTTACAACCAATCACAGTATTGGTCTGGCGTTGGACAAAATTTAGCTGGAGGTGGAACCCCCGATCCAAGCGGTGGAAGTAAGGCCTTGGTTGAAGGAAACATTGATTTGTTCACGAAGCCATGGCCAGCAGACTCTTCGGTAGCAATTCTTAATCATTGGTTTGGAACCAATGGCATCGGCTTAAATAAAAATCAATTTGTATACTGGAATATGGATAACGAGGTAGACATATGGAATGGCACGCATGATTATGCTATGCCAAAGCAATTGTCAGCTTCAGCATTCATGGATCGCTACATAGAATTAGCGAAGAAAGCGAAAGCTTTGTATCCGGGCATCAAACTCTGCGGACCTGTCGCAACGTCTGAGTGGCAATGGTACAAATGGTCAAATGAAAGTATATACATCAATGGCAAGTATTATTCCTGGATTGAATATTTCATAAAACGACTGGGCGATGAGTACAAAGCAACTGGCATCAAGCTGGTAGATGTTGTGGATCTTCACAACTATCCCTACTACAATAATGATACTGAGGCACTGCAGGGACACAGAATTTATTATGATGAAACCTATGATTATCCTGGCTCAAACGGTATCAGAACAAGTACCGGAGGATGGGATACCTCGCTAAAAAAACAATATATTTTCAAGCGTATCAACGATTGGTTGAATGAATATTTTGGTGCAGGCCACGGTATAACGCCTGGTGTAAGCGAATGGGGTACCATGTCAAGCAGCAACCCAAGTCTTGAATCTGTTATTTACGCTTCACATCTTGGTACGTTTGCAAACAATGGTGTTGAATTATTTTCTCCATGGAACTGGTCTATCGGCATGTGGGAAACATTGCATCTCTTTAGCATGAATGCAAAAAAATATAGTGTGTCGAGTACTTCTTCTTTAGAAAACATGGTTTCGGCTTATACCACTGTCAACGAAGCGGTCGATTCAATGACAGTGATTGTTGTGAATCGTGACATGAGTTCGAGCCATTCTGTAACTGTAAATCTGAATGGACTTTCAGTGCCCGGTGGGAGCTACAAAACATTGCAGCTATCGTCATTGCCTTCAACGGAAACGTTTAGATCGCACACTGATAATGCTTTAAAAACAAGTTTCGTAACGGTTAATTCGAATTCGTTTTCGATATCCGTACCAGCACTGTCTACAACGGCAATCCTGTTATCCGCGTCCGCTTCTGTAACACCGATAACCGGAATAGAACCTTACAAAAGTGCAAGTGACCTGGCGATATATCCCAATCCGAGTTTTGATAAACTCTCAATAGGCGTTGATTTGAAAAAAGAAGAGTCTGTAGAAATCACGGTGTATGATCAACGAGGCGCCAAGATGCAGTCTGCTCAAAGATATTATTATGATAC